>JABGVH010000094.1 GCA_018646195.1 Halobacteriovoraceae bacterium | reverse complement strand
GAGAAAAAATAATTAAAGTTAGATCAGAAAAACAACGATTGACTTTTATGAGAAGAAAAGAATACAACCAACTTCTCAGTCAACTTTAACGTGTTAGGACGTAAAAAGAGACGGTTGTTCCACTTCTCCTGAAGATTCACAAACCGTCCACTCTCCTCTTCTTTTAGAGGCAATCATTTCTTTATTTTGGCATATGATAAAATCTCCTCTTGATGTAAGTGTGAATAAAATTTTCTTTTCTGTCGTCCGTGACGACAATACATGTAAAAATTCTGGATAAAATTTATAAGAAGTAGAATCCGACGAGTCTGTAAGTGTAGCTGAACAATAATCGATTATTTCCATATCACTTGATATTAACAAATAAGTGAAAGGCCCTGAAGCTATTAAGTCGAGTGCTTTATCTATATTTGAGTTTTTCAAATTAAGATCAGATCCTTGATCGCCTGCAGAATGCTCTAAATCTAGGATTACGTTCTTACAAATAAAGGAATTTTCATTTGTCCGGGAAGCTAATTTATAAAAATAATCTACAATTTCCATGACATTAATTCTGTCTAGACCAGTTTTTATAGATAACCATTCCATTGCAAACAATTCACGTAATCTATTTTCATCACTTTTGATACTTAGAAAATTATAATTTGCTTTCTCTGATGACCTAATAAGATTTATGCATCCCTTACGGTATAATTTTAAAGCCGGTGTCAAACCCCGAAAAGAATATCGAGTAATAGTAGATTCACCTAATTCAAAATCAATTTGCTCCTCGCCACCTGTAGATTCATATAACTGCGGAATCGTTTTTGCCAAAATGTTTAATTTTTGTGTTGTATCCATTAGCTATCCTAATAAAAGGGGACCCAAAAAAATAAATGAGTTCTCTTTTTCCTAACCAGTTGCATTCACAACTTCTTGTTTTATCCCGCTTTTCTAGTGAACATCATAACGGTTTCCGTTCAACACGACGCACTGACACATGACTCAATTAAATTTCTTTTATTATAAGTAATTCCGCTGATTAATACTAAAACAAAAAAACCCGGAAAAATTTCTCCTTCCGGGGCCTAATTTTATTTTACCAGCTTAATTATCTCCGAGACGTTTTTGGCGACCACCAATATATAGCTTGTGAAAGTCGCCAAAAGTCTCAAGAGATTCGCTATTTTTTTCATAGCAACTCCTGTTAAATTTGGATTCTTCACAAGCTGAACCAATTAGGTCACCGACGCTAACTAATTCGAGTAGAACTTCTTCTCCTACTTGTAAGGATTTTGAGCCAAGAGAGGACATTCGCCCTGGTACGACCACTTGCCCTTGTACTCCAATACCCTTCAGGTATTCACCTTCCTTAACAATACCTAACCGAATGCGTTACGACTAGTAACATTCGCTCACATTTTGCTCACGGCGGGGATTAATTGAGATGAAATTTGATGAACTGAGATGAAACGAGAAGGCGGGGCAAGCTGTCGATATTCCTAGAAAGTCCTTAAATACTGAGTATTATTAGTTAGTGGTGAACTCCCCCCTTGGGAGTACCAATTTATATTAAAGCCCTGTTTCGACGGGGCTTTTTTATTTCTACTTTCTTCATTTAAATTTTCATCTTTTATTATCAAGTAGTTAAATGGTTTTTTAATCGTGTATTCAACAATCCCATCAGCTAAAAGCAGGTTCGATGAGATCAAATCAACAAGACGTCTCTTTCTCTCTGGAGTTGCATGTTTGTAAATAATTTCGGAATGTTGAATGAGTTCGATGAGTTCAACTCCCAGAATCAGTTCTCGTATATTGTAGTACTTCTATCTGTTAATACCAAATTAAACACAATACCCGACCTGCCTAATCAAGAAGGATTTACCTATATTACGAATATCGACCCATTAGATTCAAAAAAAAAAACATATAACCGACAAGAAATTAGGGAGAATCGATGAAATATTTACTAACTTTTTTAGTTATTCTTAATAGCGCATTTGCCAGTAACGATGTTGCATTTAACTTAAGATGGAAACTTGTAAGAGACAACGATATTTCGATTGTTTGGAAGGCACGAAATGTCAAAAATATCTTTGCATCAATATCTACAATTAAAAGAAAGTCAGATATTAAGCTTTATAAAAATATGGCGTACTTCAAAGAGCTTCTTGCCAAGAAGAATAAAATGTTAAGTTTCAGTGGAATTTCTGACTGGAAAGTTGCAAGTCATAAATGGGTAAAGGGTAAAAGTGATGAAGTAAGTCTAACTTTTGCAGGTAGCTACAAAGACCATAGAGGAACACAAATTACTTACACAGAGATTCATAAATTCTCAAAAGGCAAAGTAACTCAAATTCTATACACTCAACCTAACTCTACTAAAACTGACCCCGCTCTTAAAGTCCAACTCTTCCAGAAGTATGGTGTTAGTTTATGAATAGCACCTGGCGAGAATTCACTGCAAAACTTCTTTTCCTTTTATTTATAAGTTCAAACTCTTTTGCTTTTTCTTTACTTCCAGATGAGGTTAAGGATGCATTAAAGTATATGGACCTTGAGAAATATACTTCGACGGTTAATTCGTACCAGCAAATATGTAATGTCAGCGATGCAAACCTTGGCGTTCTAGATCAAACTAACTACCAAAATATTTGCAATACCATGATGTCTACCTCTTATTGCAAAGATATCCCGAAGGAGAAAAGAGTTAGCTGTGAAGACTTTTCTCAAAACGAAATTGATGTCACCTCATGGTATTTTGTTAAGAAATGTGCAACTGGTCTCTGGGAGTCAATTAAAGATCTTATTATATTTTTAAAAGCTGCCATTATTTGGGCGGTAGAAAATTTTGATGGAGAAACACTCCAAAAAAGAATCGATACAGGTGGTGAGTTCTACAATTCAATAGTCAACTACCTTTCAATTGAATTTGAAAAAGCAATGGAAACAGCAAAAGGTGACGACTGTCTTATTCTAGGTAAAGAGAAATGTAAAAAAACTGAAGCAGCTGAAGCAGTATTCAGTAACATTCTAACAAAAGCGTTTAAGACTATTGGTGGCCTAATTCAAAAGGAATATATAAAGCTCGGATGTTATGAACCAGAAGAAAGAGTTCAACGCATTTGTAAAGCCATTGGTGATGTTACCATGCCTCCAGCTTTTGCAATTGGGCTAATCATAAAAGGACCTGCTCTTCTTAGAAAAACAAAAAAGATAACGGGGTTATTTGATGATGCACCTCCAAACAAAAGAGTTGCTGCTCTTAAAGAGATTGCCGACAAGTTTCCTGACCCTAAAGTAAAAAAGATGGCCGATAACATGCAAATTGATTATGTAAAAAACAACTCTGCTAAGCCTAAACATGGATTTGGTGATTTTCATAAAAAGCCAGGTGAATCTCTAAATAAAGCCCTTGAAAGAGCTAAAGCCGAAGGATTTATTACTGCCAAAATTGAGAATGGAAAAGTTGTTATTCCACAAAACTTTAAAAAGATAAATATTCCAGAAGGGACAAATGCTTACGCCTACATACAAGAGCTTGAACAGCGGGGATATCGTGGTTTAAGATTAACTAAAGATGGAGTTTTAGAGCAAAATATCATGCAAGGTCCAGATTTCTTACTCCCTTCTTTACATCGTCAATTGAATGGTGATGCCGCCGAAGCCTATGCTCCTGCCATTGCCTTAATTTCCAATAATACATCAACAGATGAACTTCTCACTCTTGTAGGTGATGGAAATAGTTCTACAAAAGGTATTCACAAAGGTTGGACGGAAGTTGAAAGTTGGCGAG
>JABGVH010000087.1 GCA_018646195.1 Halobacteriovoraceae bacterium | reverse complement strand
GGGACTTGCAATATTTGTCTTCTGGGCCTTAATCCCATAATAATCGAGAATCTGAATATACTCGTCATTAAAGACTCTCTTCTTTTTATCCTTGCAAGGTCTATGAGTGGCAGCAGAACTATTATCGACTTGAAGTATTTGTGGTGCTTTTCCAACAACTCGATAAAGAAAGTTCCGAAGACCTTTTTTGATAGATAAAATTGATTCTGACCGACAGATGCTGGCCGATTCAATATTCGAATGATTAAGAGTGAAGTGGGAAAGTTTGTGTTTGAAAATTTTACCATTGATTTCAATGGCAAATTTATTCATATCCAACCAGTCGAGTTGGGCCATCTTTCCAGGGATCGTTCGCTGATCAAAGTAAACTTCCTGACTGTCGCCGCACTCAACACGCCATTGTTTAATACGCCTCTGAAACGTCCTTAATTGGCCTTCATTGATCAATTTTGGATATGTTTCTAGTAGATGTTCAAATAATGCCTTGGCCTCGATATCAGGGGTTTCTTTTAAAAATTCTTCAGCGATTGGCCAGATATCTTTGAGTTTATCCGGGCAAGTACGCCAGTTTCTGTCATGACAAGTTTCGCTGGGAAGAATTTTTTGTTTTATGTACTTTGAAGCAGTTTTTCTATCCATCCCAGTCTTCAACGCAACTATTTTTATAACCTTCAATTTTTTGAACTCTTTCCAGAGAGCAAGTACTTGATCATCCGTAACCATTATTAGCACCTCCTGTGCTTCTAATAGTCTACTGATTGAATCAAATTACTGGGTAATTATAGTTGTCGTCGGTGGGTACTTTATATTGTCGCTAGCCAATAACCCCCCTACATATTCTTTAGCTCTACTTGATAACTCAGAGATAGTTATCCCCAGTTGGATTTGTGCCTTCTCCTTATCCAAGCGGTAAATTTCGTAAGCGATACTTTTCAGTATTTTCCGAGGAGCGCTAATAGAAATGGTGTTTTGGCCTGGTTCCGAAGAGATAAAAGCCTGATGTTTGGGGCTCAATTGTTTTATCAAATCAATTGCATTTAAATTTTTTAGTTTGTAGTTGTGCTGATAGTTAAGCTTCCACCAAGACTCAGATTTTTCATCAGAAAGTCCCACAAAGAAATACCCTTTTTCTTTTTTAAAATCATACGGTCCAGAGGATGTAATTAATTCTAGCGATTTCAAAAAACTCTTTTTCCGTATTTCGATAGAAAGTATTCCTGACACGCTTTCATCAAAAACAATTGGTATTCCACTTGTTGAAGAAAGTTCCATTAATGCTTCGCGGATACTCCCATCCAGAAATTGGAAGCTATACTTCTTTTTAGGGGTTGGATCGTAAATTCCAAAATCAAATTCAAATACTTTTTCCCTTTTAACCTTGGTGATGCAAGGTTTCCGACCAAACAAGAGATTTTCTATTCTTTTAGATGGTCTTAACTCCTTCCTCTTAAATTTACTGCATGAGATAAGGAGCATTAGTCCCAAAAACATGAATGTCTTTATCATTCTAGTTTTTTTCATACTGATCTCCTAGTATAGGATCTTTATAGGGATACTTATTTCGACTTCACCTTCTCCCTCTTTATTTATTTTAAAAAGAAGTTCTTTGGGTTGCCATACCTTGTCATGGTTATTTTTTATTTTTAATAAAGCAAATTTCTTTTTTCCTTTTCCTATTCTTATTCTATTTGGAATAAATGAATATTCCTTACCATCAGTAAGTTTAATATTAGGCAAGTCTAAATTAACATCCTTATCTTCAGAGTTGATAATCTCTATACGATAGCGAGCCGTTTTCCCTTTTGATATTTTTATTTCTATGGGGCTGGGGTTGATCTGTACTCCCCTTTTTATTACTTTCGCCTCTTCACTTTCTATATCTTTATCAGTGACAACAATACTCTTCCTACCAACGACCTGTCGCTTCCCGTTAATTCTATTAACAAGTAGTACTTGATACTTTCCTGGATCGGTAACTTTTCGTAGAGGTCCAAATATTCTAATCCTGCTATTAGGAAAAACTATTGATTCATCGACTCTTTTTTGCCAAGAAGATCCACTACGTAAACGTAATCTTTCGACGGTTCTCCCTGCTTCATCTTTAATATAGGCAATTGAGTCAATTCGATAGTCCTTAATCGTTGTATTTTCAAAAAGACCCTCGAGTATTAAATGTTTCTTTATTTTTTTGATCCCAATTTTACTAATTTTTCCTTTCTCAAAGACTCTTTTATTCGAAGTGTTTATTTTTAAAACTACGGCATAGCGAACCATTATACCAATACCAGTAGAGGCATCCCCTTTGTCTTCTTCCACCATTAAAGCATAGACAATCGTTTTATTTACTCTTTTGGGATATTTAATAATCCCTTCTATTGTTTTAGTCCCTTCACGTAAAAAAGTTAGAGAATTTTCCTTTAATTCAACTACATCTTGTTCTGCAGCTTCTATAAAGTTCAACTTCCCAGTGATATCTTGAGTAGCTTTAAATACTGAAAACCTCACTTTAGTTGGATTATAGGCACTGATTGTTACTTCAAATTTTTCTTTACTCGCCCCCCGTTTTTCAAATTCAAAATACAGGGGTTGAACACCCAGGTCTGCAGCACGAACATCTCCAAAAGCACAAAAAAAACTAATTAAGTATAAAGTTCCAAATATTATCGATTTCATGGCGACACCTCCTATAAAAACAGGGCCTCTTGCGAAGCCCTGTCTTATTAAATCGATCTACAATGTCTTAAAGAGCAGCAACAGTTATGGTAATCTGTGCTGAATACGAGCCAGCTTCCTGGTCAGAGATCTGCCCAAGAGTTGCCTCTGCGCTCACCTTATGTTCTTCATTGTGAACACCAGGTTCGGTGTCGAATGAGAGGCCATCATCATCAAGGGCATAGTTCGTATCAATCCGACTAGTTCCATTGCTCAGCATTTCTCCGGATAAGCTCACAGAAACAGCCGTGTTAGATTCTAAGCGGAACTCTTCAGAACCATCGTAAATCGAAGCAGCATCACCGTCGGTACTTTGTCGAGATAGTACGAAATCATCGAGGTTGGTAATTCGGGCAAATTTGGCGACTTCCAAACGGACCGTGGCACTCTTCTGGTCCATCTGCTCGGCGTTGGCAGTACCTATAAAAGAAACTGCTAGAACTAAAAAGGATAACGGGAAAATTTGAGATAATAGCTTCTTCATTTTACTCCTCCAGGAAAATAAGGAGCGTTCAGGCTCCTTAATTAGTTTGTCCTCTTATCAAAGCAAGTTGGAGGCCAGCATCTAAGCCTGCTAAAGCACTGTTTATACAGAGATACAATAATATTTGTTTGTGTCATTATGAGATTATGGGACTCTTGTCGCAAGGCTAGCTATTAAAGGCCGCCATCACTTCCTCTTCAGTCATCGTTTTGGTTTCATTTGAAAAAGCATAATTATGCGGTTTGATATCAATATAGAATTGAGTTTTAAAAGTGAACTCCTGATCATTGTCGAGAGTGCCTAAGTTAAAATTGCAATAGGGATGATTCTTGAGCCGATAAAAAAGATGGCTGCCACACTTCTTGCAAAAGCCCCGCTCGGCCCACTTGCTGGAATCATAGAGCGCCAATTCTTCTTCGCTTTCAAATTCAATCCCACCGGCCGACTCCACTACCATGGCAGGGCCACCGCCCCAGACTCGGCACATCTTACAATGGCAGCTATTAAAATGTTTTTCCGCTATATCAAAAGAAAACTTAACTGCCTTACAGAGGCAACTTCCACTTGTTCGCATTACACTCTCCTTAAACTATTTATTGATTGGGCGCCGGCCAGGTCATATCCACTTCGGTTACCCAGGCGGGATAAAAGGGAGGTGTCGAATGCAGCCAACCAGTGCAATCACCCTTATGATAGATATGTCCCTTGGCAATATTGTCCTGCCACTCCATAATCATTTTAGCGCCCTTGCCTTTAACCTGATGGCCGCGAGTTTTGGGTTGGGCGGAGTTAGCGCCCAATGGAAGAATTGCGGAGGTGTCTCCATCGAAACCGCGAGTACCAAAACCCCAGGCCCTGACATCGTCCTTACTGTCGCCATTAGCGGTGCTCATGCAATGCCACTTAGAAACTCTTCCCGGCACTCTCTTGGCGTTATAAACTAGCTTGGCAGAATTTTCTTTTGCCTTCTTACCTGAGAGGCCACCGTCTCCCCCTTCATCGACAATAACTTTGGCCCTTCTTCTGGCGGTCAGTCCTTTCATGATTAGGTCACCCCAGCTGACTGGTACCTGAGCGTATTGAGACAGCCCATCCCAAACAACCGCGTAGTAGGCGCCATTTTCAATACCTGTTTGAAGCCTGCGCTTATTAAAAACATGTAATTGATTTTTGCCACCGTCATAATAGGCGGCGATGTTTTTAAGCTCGCTCTTATCGACAAAGGCCAATAGAGGAGTTCTCTTGCTGGCGCTTTTTGGAGTAATAGTACCGCCACTAAAAATCGAACAAGAACTGATAAGCAGTGCCAGTAGTAAAATAAATATTTGCTGCATACAAACCTCTAAAAAGTTGGAACGATACTTCTCACTCGTTTCTTATAGCTGAGGTAACCCTCGCCCCATTGCTTAATTAAGTCGCGCTCCTCGATCGAAACCCCAAAGACGATGTAGCCGCTGAAGAAGATGCTAAAAATTAAGTGATCTAGAGTCATCATCGGCGTGATCCACATCCCCAGGATGGCGCCGGTCATGATTGGGTGGCGGTCAAATTTGTACATTAGCCGCTCTTTAAAAGGCACCGTCGCTGTCTCCTTCCCTCTAAAATAATTGTAGACCTGTTGCAAACCAAATAGCTCAAAGTGATTGATAGCGAAGCTGGCCAGAAAAAGATAGGCCCAGGCCAAGATCGCAATTCCGGTCAACACCTGTCCCATCATGGCATTTTCGAGCTGCCAAACAACCGTCTTATCTTCAGGCCAAAGAATAAGCGCCGTCCAAAGAACAAAACCGGTTAGCCAAACAAAGAGCGAGCGCTCGGCGGCGGCGGGAATAATCCTTGCCACAAATTCTTTAAAATTCTGGCGCGCCATAATGGTGTGTTGGAGAGCAAACAGAAACATCAGCATAAAGCTGACTACTAACTTGAGGCCCAGGTTATCGGGGTATTCGAATAATGTGACTTTAAAAGACATAAACCCCAGCATGGAAACGATCCAACCAACTAAGGCCGAAACTCCAAAAAGGTAACCACTGACGCCAAATGCTAGTACTAATAATTTTGCCAAACGGGCCTCCCGAATAAATTTAAGATACCGCTATTATGAACTGTCAGCTAAAGGCCTGTCATTTTTCACTTTCAAGTCCTGGAAATTTTCCCGTTCTCTAACTGCTTAATATTTAAAGGCCACTCACCTCGCCTGGACAAAGAGCCATGAGTCATTCTATGATGCGCCCTCACATAGGGGACATTCATGAATTGTATTAAAATTGCTGTATTTGCCGTATTGATCAGTACTTCCGCATTCGCAAAGTGGAGCCCATGGCTGCCTTCGGTTGAAATGCAAAACTCACCGACTCAATCAGGTCGCTGGCTTAGAAGCTTGATTCATATGCACTCGGTTTTTTCTCACGACGCCTGCGATGGTAAACCCCAGACAACTAATGAAGACGGCACCATTCAAATCAATCAAAAATGCTTGGACCAATTTAAGGCGGCGCTTTGCGGCCATCATATCGACGTTATCTTTTTAACAGAGCATAGAACCCATATGGCCCATACGGATTTTAATAATGTCCTACGCCACTACCAATTAGACTCCTACCTAATCGATGGACCACAGATGATCGGCGGCGAAATTTCCTGCCCGGACTTCCACCAAGTTAAACTTTTTCCAGGTGCTGAAAATGCCTTGATGCCACTAGGCCTTAAAACTCATCCCAAATTATTACCGGGACTCAATATGGAGTCCACTTACGGCAACCTCTCTCCCGCCGCCTCACAGAACTTCAAAGACGCCGGCGCGCTTGTGGGAATTCCTCACCTAGAAAATGAGCGCTACTCGATTGAGCGAATTTTAAAAATCGATCCTGATTATCTTGAAATTTATAATATCCACGCCAATATCGAACAAATCTATATCAAGTTCAATCCGATTAAAATCGGCGCATTCTTGGCACGCTTAACAGGTTTTCTATTGAACCCGCTGGTTAAAACCGACCTCGCCTACCTTTCCTTTCTCAAAGAAACGAAGGCCAGTATGCGCAAGTGGGCCCAGCTTGTGGCGCATAAACGCTTCCCAGGAATCATGGGTTCAGACATTCATAGGAACGTCCTCAAACTTAGAATGAAAGATGGTGACCGCTTCGATTCCCACCGCCGGATGATTCGTTGGTTTAGCAATTACATCTACGTCACTGGTGAAGTGACTCGCGAATCAATTATGAAATCCATTAGTGAAGGCCGCAATATGGGGGTCTTTGAAATCTTTGGCTCACCCAATGGTTTTGAATTCAAGGCGACCAAACCAAATGGCGAAGTGATCGAAATGGGTGCTGAGACAAACTTTGTTAAGGGCACTGTACTGACTGTCAGGTTACCGGATAATCGCCCCAAGTACGCCGTTCCCTATATCAAGAAGGCCACCTCAAGGGGCTGGGTTAAAGTTGCTAAGGGAAAACGCAAGAAAGATATTCTCACTTACGTGGTCAAAGAGCCGGGTGTTTTTAAAGTTGATATTCGCCTGCGGCCGCTGCATATGACCCGTTATATGATCACTAAAATTGGCCATCTACTTAGACGTTATCCGTGGATTTACTCCAACCCTATTTACTTGCGCTAATGAAAAAGAGAAATGACTAGGCGAATTTCTTAGAAGGTTTTTTACTAAACTCGCTTCGAAGCTCGCTAGTATCATTTACCTTGTTCATGATTCCATTGTAGAGCAACTCGCGGCTTAATGGCTTTGGCATAAAGTCGTCAAATCCTGATTCAAAGTACAGATGCTTATCCTCTTTAAAAACATTGGCGGTCAAGGCAATCACCCAAGGGAGCTTTTCAGAATTATTTTTATAGATCTCTTGAATGGCGGCCAATGCTTGCAGCCCATCCATTTCTGGCATTTGAATATCCATTAAGATGAGATCATAAGAGTTGGCCTTGACCAAATCTAACGCTTCTAAACCATTTTTTGCCAAATCTACTTGGTAACCGAATTTCTGTAGTAGTGTCAAAACTATTTTTTGGTTAACCGTATTATCCTCTGCTACCAGTATTTTTAAGTCATGGGTCTGTGATAATTTTGAGTAATCTTTGGCTGCGATTTCTATTTTCTTCGGAGCTAAATCTCTTTCTTCTCCAACTTCGCCCAAAATAGTGAAGTAGAACTTTGAACCTTTCCCTACTTTACTTTCAACCCAGATATCTCCCCCCATTAAGCTGGCCAGCTTTTTACATATAGCAAGTCCGAGTCCGGTCCCGCCAAATTTTCGCGCCGTCGAGGATTCTGCCTGAGAAAAGGAATCAAAAATACTACTAATTTGATCTTCACTTATTCCTATCCCGGAATCCATAAGAGCAAATTTAATCGTTAAAAGGTTACCTTCTCCCGATACCGCCGAAATTGAAAGTTTAATGTATCCTTGCTCGGTAAATTTCAATGAGTTATTAACAAGATTGATCAGGATTTGTTTTAGTCTAACGGAATCTGAAAATATGACATCAGGAACCTCTGTAGAGATATCGTAACTTAATTTAATTCCTTTATCCTCGGCCTTTGCACTCAACATAAAGAAGACCTGGTCGAGGCATTTCCTCAGACTAAATGGGTGCGATTCAATATCAAGCTTTCCGGAATCTATTTTAGAAAAATCAAGAACATCGTTTATAACTACCATTAATAATTCTGAGCTGGTTTTGATATTTTCGACATATTCAAGCTGCTCATCATTTAGATCTGTGTCTAATAAAAAATTATTCATCCCTACAATGCCATTAATAGGAGTTCTAATCTCATGGCTCATATTGGCCAAGAACTCTCCCTTGGCACGGGTGGTATTTAATAATTTCTGATGAGATTCATTAAGTGAATTGGCCATTAGATTAAAAGAGTTGGATAGCTCTCCCAATTCATCACTGCGCTGGTTTTTAATCGAGGCGCTGTAGTCCCCCTCTCCTACTTTTTCTGTGCCAGACAATAAGTTTTTGATACCTAAAGAAATATCGCGCGATAAAAGAAAGGTAGAAATAAGATAAAATAGGATGGTTAGAATCGCCCCTGCAACTAAGATTTTGATAGTTCGAGCAGAACTCAGCTCTTCTACTCTTAATCGATTTGCCATAAGTTCTTTTTCAACAGCTATAAAGCTATTTATTTCGCCCCTCAAACTATCGATAATAGTTTTACCTGTTCCCTTCACAATTAAGCTTCTTGCAAGTTCTTCATTTCCACTCTGTCGAGCAGAAATCTCAGGAGCGGCTGCAATTTTTAACCATTCATTTAAATGCCGGTCAATTAAATCCAAGCTATCCACTTGCTTAGGATTATCTCTGACCAGGTATTTGGTTTCGGTGATAATTTTTGGCCAGCTTTTTTTTGCAACAAAATATGGTTCCAAGAACTCGGGCTTATTGGTGATGATGAAGCCCCTCTCTCCTGTTTCCATGTCGAGGATTAATTTTGCCAGTAGGCGGGCTTCTGAAATTACTAATTGAGTGTGCTTAACCCATTTTGAAGTAACAGCAGAATCATTGATACTCATATAAGTAGAACTTAACGAAAGAAGAATAAATGCCGCTGGGATCAAAAAACAAAATAAAATTTTCAAACGGATGCTTATAAATTACTCCATTAAGTTTTTTTTCTTTTCGGATTACTAGTCCGAATGAATTAAATAATTTTTATTCTCAGCTAATTCTCTCATTCAAGGCGAAAATTAGCTACTGTGGTAAAACCGAACACTGCTATCAACTAATTAGCTTAAAAATATTTAAGAATTTATAATGGAAATTGCATAGAGGCTTGCGCCCTTTCCCGCTTTTAATAAGAAAAGCGAATCCGACCCTTCTTGCGTTTGACCTTGGTCACCACAACCCTGCCAATCTGTTCAAGATTAGCGACATGGGTGCCACCGCAAGCGACCGAGGGAAAAGGTCCCATGGCAATTTGGCGAACTCCACCCATTTCACTAATCTCAACTGGCCATTTACTTGAAATCGCCTGGCACAATTTTTGGTTCACAAGTGCAATCGCTTCTTCTTTTTCAACTTCAAGCTGACCTTCAAATTCAATATAGGAACCGTTCGGAAAGTGATAACCCTTAACCGCTTTCATAGTGCTAAAAGACCCTTCCACTATTGAGGCCAGCAAGTGGCCGGCGCTATGACTATTGGCATTTTCTAAACGATTTTTTTGATCAACTACTAGTTCTACCACTTCGCCAATGGCAGGGGGCTCGCCGGAAAAGTAATGGCGAATCTCTTCACCGTCTTTGGCGACAAAATCCACCGACGCTTCTTTTGCATCAAAGTGAATGGTGCCGGTATCGCTGGGCTGGCCTCCCCCTTGCGGATAAAAAATACTTTGGTCCAGCTGAAAGAATTTCTTGCCTTCCTCTTCGCCCAGCGCAGTCACAACCGCCTCGGACTCAAAAAGGTAAGTATCCATTTCGTACATTTTTTTAACCGTCATTTCTTCTCCTAATAGAGCGAGTGAAGCGCCAAGTAAATAAGACCCAGCCCGGTGATCTTCTCAGGTAGCCAGATATAACTCTGATACCTATTCATAATAATGGGATTGGTTAGAAAAAAGGCAAGGCTGAAAAACCAAATAAAAGTCAAAACCGAGAGCCAGAGCAAGACCTGAGTCCCCAGCATATTAAGTTTTTCTCGCAACAAAAAAGGCCCGATGACACTACTAAAGTAAATCAGCGCCTTGGGATTGATTAAGCTCAGCCCTATGCTCTTTAAAAAAGTCCCGCTCTCAAGATTCTCCGCAGCAGCTTCAGAACGTTCGGATTTTTTTAACAGCATCAAAAAGCCCAAGTAAAAAAGATAGAGCGCCGAAGCCACCTGAATAAAACGCAGCAGTGGTCCCGAGGCCAATAGGAACTTTGAAACTCCTAGTATGACAAAGAGAATATGCAGCACAATTCCCAGGCTAATTCCCAAAGCACAGAGTAGGGCCTGGCGGCGATTTCCCTGCAGGGAGTTTTTCATCACCAGCGCCACATTCGGGCCGGGACTCATAATTGCCAAGAGGTGAATCAAGGCCAAACTAACTAGACTACTATTCATGACATCCCCCTATGACCAGAATTGAATACTATCGTCGATCTTTGAAAAAAATGAACCAGCACTGAGACGGCGACCCCGCGCTTCCATCACCTCGTGGAAGTTTTGACTATTAAAAAGAACCAAGTCCCCCTTCTCTGGTTTGATAGTGAGATAGTTTTTTCCGGCCACCAGCTGGTAGTCGTAGCCGTAGGAGTTTTGCAACTTATACTTTTCGTCGCTCATAAAGTTCCAGGCCTTTTCATAGACCCGCACTTCGCCACCCTCAAAATCTGTCATATAAAGATTCCAGGCCAATTGCTGGTAGGCGCGTTCAATACTCCAACCCTTGGCCTGAAAGGGAGCGTAGTCCGAGTGCAAAAGGGCCCGCTTATTAATTTGCCTTATTAGACCTGCGAAATAGGTTCCATAAGCGGGCTCTTGCGCTCTACAAGCTTCCAGTCCACACGAAGACTGGATTTTATTCATAACCTCCGTTAAGGGATTCCTGCTAAAGCGACACATCTGGCGCAATTTCTCGCTATGACTTTCCACCTGATCAAAGTACCAATTCTTGTCGTGGCCTTCGGCCTCAAATTGAGTGATCCCGCTGCGCCCGATAGGTGGCTCGACAGATTCGTAAAAACCCATCGGGGTGCGATCAAAACAATCGACAAAGAGATCGCACTCTATTTGACTAAAGAAGCCTGGCACGTAAATCATGCCGACCTGATTGGCAAAGAGCATCTCCAAGGAAGTTTTAGAAAGATCTGTCGCCATTGGAAATTTCCATAGCGATTCCTGCTTAAAATTAACTACAGCTGATGTTGTCATGCTTCCCCCAATAATCTGTATGTGGGGAAGGGAATTGCAAGCCGGTGGCCATAGGAATGAATTAGATTTCAGGTAGTTCGAGGAATCGATGCCCCTCAGCGGTTTTTATCACACCGAAAAGAAGTCCCTACAAGACCGGCGTAAAGGTAAAGGTACACGCTTCCTTTTCGCGAATTCAATTAGTTGTTACCGCCATTAAGACCAATCACGGTATTATTTTTCAATTGCTAAAAACTTATTGGCCTAACAACCCTCAAAGGTCAGCTTCTGGCCTAAAATAAAGGCGCCAAACAAGAAATTCGACTATTTTGTTTGCAAAAATTTGAAAATGGCCCAAAGCCTCTTCGGGCCACAGAGAATTCCCTACCTATCTAGCGATTTTCACGAAAGGGAAGCGTGTACT
>JABGVH010000217.1 GCA_018646195.1 Halobacteriovoraceae bacterium | reverse complement strand
TGGAAAGTCTTCCGAATCGATAAAGCTGAAAAGTTCAAAAAAATCATGGCCGAGTTTGCAACAGCTCTCGGCAAAGATGGAAAGCCAGCTTTTACTATTCCATTAGAAAAAAGTTCGACTGACCCAAAGTTTACCAGGCTCGACCAAATTTCCTTTAAAGACTTCCTGGACTCTAAAAACTTATCTTCAAAATACCTGCGCTGGTACGCTAATTATTGCTGCCGTGACGATTTCGGACTGACCTACGACCAAACTTCAGCTTGGGCGGGAATCCATTATTTTGCCTCTAGAACAGGTAAGGGTTCAGGACTTGAAGATGGTAGTCTGCTCACCTGGCCCGAGGGTAATGGCCATATCGTCAACGCACTTAAGGAAAAATTGAGTGGAAAAATCCGCACTAATAGCCTGGTTAGTTCTGTCTCTAAGTTAAAGGACGGTCGCTATTCAGTGGTTTATAGCAATCCCGTGACAGGTGGTAGTAAGCGCATAATTAGTAACTCGGTAATTTACAGCGCTCCTCGCTTTACTGCACCCTACGTAATTGATGAACTCAATAAGAAAAAACCAAGCTACTTAAAGTCATTTCAATACGCACCTTGGATGGTGGCCAATATCACGCTTTCAAAACGTCCCGCTTCGATGGGAACTCTCTGTTGGGATAATGTCAATTTCTACGGCAAGTCTTTGGGCTATGTAAACGCCAATCACCAATCCCTGGAAAGCCACCCCGGCGCTACTGTCTTAACATTTTACCTACCGCTGACCGAGCTAAGTCCAATCAAAGAAAGACAGAGGGCGATGGTTAAAACCCATGCCGAGTGGAGCCAACTAGTCGTTAACGAAATGAAAATTATGCATCCAGATATTGCTCCCCTGATTGAAAATATTGATATCAACCTCTGGGGCCACGGCATGATTGCTCCACAAGTCGGTTTTATTTGGGGAAAGGATCGCCAACAAGCGCTAAATCCTATCGGTGGTATTTTCTTCGCTCACTCGGATATGAGTGGTCTTTCGCTTTTTGAAGAGGCCTTCTATAGAGGAGTTGTAGCGGCTGAAGCCTCGCTCTCTCATTTGAATAGGCCTCTCATCCAAATAGATAAAAGAGGACTTTCTTGAATCAAAAAATTCCTTGGATACGCTCAGGGATTTTTGATTGTGTTTCGATCATTTTTCCAGGTCTGCTCTCCCTACTTCTTCTACCATTGCTTGATAAACCAAATATGCTACTTCCAGTCTGGGGCTGGGTGGTACTAGTTTTACTAGTCGACGTCAGTCATGTTTACAGCACACTCTTTAGAACTTATTTAGACAAAGAAGAATTTTCTCGCAATAAGAAAGGTTATATTTTAATTCCATTACTACTATACGGCCTAATGGTGACCCTCTATGCAACAGGACCCCTGTACTTCTGGCGGGTCCTTGCCTACTTGGCGGTCTATCATTTTATGCGCCAACAATACGGTTTCTTTAGAATCTATTCCATCAAAATTGACCAGCCAAAAGTTTACAGCTACCTCGACAACTCGACTCTTGCCATCAGCATGATCTACCCGATGATTTATTGGCATTGCCACTTACCCTTAAAATTTAATTGGTTTACTAAAGATGACTTTATTCAGTTACCCCTGCTTTTTGAGCGTATCGCTCTGGCCAGCTATCTGATTCTTTTCTGCTGCTATATTGCAAAAGAAATATACTTCTTTCAAAGGGAGCGAATACCAAGGAACCTACTGCTGCTAGTTACCGCTTCTTGCTGGTATACCGGAATCGTTTATTATAATGGCGACTTGGCCTTTACTCTCACCAATGTAATCATCCATGGCATCCCTTATATGGCCTTGGTCTATGTTTACTCAGAAAAAAGTGGCACCCTTATCAAGAGAAATTTTATGAAAGGAGTCCCCACCTTTTTGCTGATCATACTCGCCCTGGCCTTCCTCGAGGAAGGTCTATGGGACGCATTAGTATGGCGGGAGCACGCAGAGATTTTCAGCGCGGTATTTTACTGGTTGAGGGAAATTCAAAACCCCTACCTATTAGCATTAATCATTCCTCTTCTCTCCCTTCCTCAGGTCACCCATTATATTCTTGATGGTTATATTTGGAAGTTAAGACATAGGGATCAAAGTAAAACCGCTTGGCGGCATATTTTAAAATAAAAAAACCCGGACATCGCCCGGGTTCAAATATTGTCAATTTTGTATTTAGTTATTCGTTTGGAACTGTGAACTCAATTAGCTCATAAGTTCTCGAAGCCCCTGTGGTCTCCTTTAACTCAATCCCTTTAACCATAATACCAAATGAAGTGGCTCTCCACTCTTGGTAGGTTGTTGGGATACTTCCAGCAGTTGATCGGCTAGCAGTGTAGCGAGATTCAAAATCACCAGCTGTGGTATTGGCCATACGATTATCTTGAGTCGTTACTTGTCCGGCTTGCATATAATCTCTTGAAACCGGAATTCCTCGTTGAGAATTATTCTGGCAAGTTGAAACAAATTGGTTGCGGCTAACAAGACGAGTCCTACGATCAAAGTAGCGACCAGGAAAAGTTTGTTTCTTAATGACTGTTTCACGAAATTGATAAGGTCCAGCTTCTCTTACTCGGATTTGAACTGTTCCTTCACGAGTGACTCTTTGTTGGCCAAAGCGATCGACGCGATCGACTACAGAATACTTTGTGACCATTCCTTCACGGCGAGAAAATACTTGCTCTTGCCAGAGGTTTTCACAATCAGCAACCTGATAAGGGTTTCCAACGTTTCTTAATGGATTTTGTTCACCACCTGAACCAGTGTCGTCACTTCCTCCGCACGACATAATAAGGACTGAAACCAGTGAAATTAGAATTAGGTTGTACCCTTTCATAAATAAGCCTCCTACTTTTATAGATACTTATTTTTCCCTTATATAGGCCCTAGTGTCAAATAATTGCCCCTACCAGTAAGTATTTGGCGCAATCTGTCATTTTTAAATTATTGGAATTCTATAGGAGTACACATCTTCTTACATCGTGTAAAAATACCATGGGGGCAAAGTGAAACCAGAAATGGGGAATTAGTCGCCTGTAACAGGGCCACCGGCCTCGCCTTCCGACTCCATTGGACTAATTATATCTGTCAGGCGAATGCCAAATTTTTCATTGACCACAACAACTTCGCCTTTAGAAACTAAGCGTTTATTAACCAGTATCTCAAGTGGCTCACCAGCTAATTTATCGAGCTCAATTACGGTGCCTCCACCCATTTGGAGCACATCCTTAAGGGTTACATCTGCCCGTCCTAGCTCCACACTGACTGTCATTGGAACATCGTAGAGCATATGCAAATCGGCTTTTTTAATTTCTTGGAATTCGAGTGATTCGTCTTCGGAAGCTTCTCCAGAGGCATGCGCGGTCGATTCTTCTAAACTTGACTCCATAACTCACTTTCTCACAGGTTGGCGGTAACACTTCTCTTTCACCATAGTAGTTCAATTGGTGAAAAACACAATGGGGCGTAAATTTTTAGCCTTGACCCTTCAATTCTTCCCAAATTTGCCGGATATCCTCGACTGTTTTGTCTCCGTCCTCGACAAATTTCGGGTCCTTTTCCACAGACATTATTTTAACAATCGACTTTAAACGGACTATTTGATTATTGAGGTCGTGAACCAACTCTTCTCTATTGGACATATTCAGCTCCAAACTGAGTATCGGCCTTGAGGTCTTTGCTTATCCGATAAAGTAAACTTTTCGATATTTGTAACTTGCGCCCGACTTCATTGATTTTGCCATTGCATTCTATAAGCGCCTCATCCATCGCCTCTTTCTCAATCTCGTTTAGGAGAGCTGGCAGTCCCTGCTCCTTGATATGCTCTCGCATTTTCTTGGTAATATACTTATCCGATACGGCCAACTCTCTAGCTGTGGGATTTTCGTTGGCGATGACATAATCAGGTAGTTCATTAATGGTAACCATACCTTTTGAAAAACCTACCAATTCACGCACAAGGTTTTCAAGCTCGCGAACATTTCCAAACCAATCGTAGAGCCGTAGCGCTGCCTCTGCCTCACTATTCAAGGCTATTTTCTTAGTCGATTTACTAATAAAGAAATCGATCAAAGGCAATACATCCCCTCTTCTCTGCTTAAGTGCGGGGATATTAATTTCGAGCCCCTTAATTCTAAAATACAGGTCAACTCGAAACTCTTCATTATTTATAAGTTTTGCAAAGTCGTCACAAGTGGCACTGATTAACTGAAAACTAGAAGTTCGAATTTCAGTAGAACCGACTGGAGAGAAAGATTTTTCTTCTATCACTTTGAGTAACTTTTTTTGAATAGTCAGTGGAATACAACCAATCTCATCGAGGAAGAGAATTCCACCATCTGCTCGCTCTATAAGTCCAATCTTGTCTTCGCTGGCCCCTGTGAAGGCGCCTTTCTTATGACCAAATAATTCCGACTCCAAAAGATTCGCCGAAAGCTCTGATAGGTTGAGGTGAATAAAAGGTGCTTCCGGCATAAGCTGGGCATGAAGCATCTTCGCGACTTTCGTTTTTCCTACTCCGCTCGGTCCAGTGATTAGAATTTTCTGATCGATATCTAAAGGCTGCTCTAGAACAAATTTAATTCTAGAAATAAGTTTTGGATCACTAGTAATAAATTCTTCTTGAAAAAATTTATCGAGGTCATTTCCTTTAATGGTCTTTAGTAGGCTTCCGATTCGGTCATCAATATTATCTTCAAAATCTATTTTAGAAAAATAGTGACTGCAACCCATCTGATAAGCTTGGCCGATTATTTCTTTAGATTCGTGTCCCGTAAGTACTACTGGCAAGACCCCTTGTTTCTTACAGGCAGAGATTATTTTAAGACCCTCCAAAATATCAGTTGAAGATAAATTGAGATCAATAAAGGCGACGTCCAAATGGCGGCTCTTCACCCAGTGAAGCGCCTGTTCCTGGCCCGAAGCGGCGAAGACGCGGCCATGGGGCTCCAGTTGAGAGACTAGATTTTTTCTAAAGTAGGGGTCGTCTTCGACGACCAAGATTGCGAGTTTTGTTTCCATGGCGCAATCTAGCGAGAAATATTGGTTTTTTCAAGACCACTGTGGATTTTTTCAGACTTTTGTTTGAGAATTAGCCTAAAATTCGCTACTTAAACAGAAGTTTAGTCAAAGAAATGCCAGCTTGTGGCATAATGAGCTACATGGGAAGTCGAAGAGGAAGAAAGCGCCGGCGCAAATCGGCGGAAGACCAGGCCTTTGAGGTCCGTAAAAAAGATCAAATCCGAAAAGTTGCTGCAAGGCCTAGCCGCTTTCATATCGCTTTTGACCGCAACGGAATCGTTATCTTCTTTTTTGTACTGGGATTTATATTCTCATTTCTTATTGATTAAAAATAGTCTTAAGAGTCCACCAGCGAGCGCTTCCTGGCAGGAAAACTTCCAGAACTGTTCCCTTATAAGAAGTCATTTTAGAGGCCAATTGAATACCTCCATAATTAAACACCCCAGTAAGTGGTGCATCCGGCAGCTCTTTGTCGAGAGTTAATCGATGCCAGCTAGATTTACCGGGTCTCATAAGAGATTTATAGGAAGTAAAAAGTCCTGGCCCCTGGAATTCTGGACGGGCCCCTTTTGAGGCGCGAAAGCTACCTTTCAAGGTGACGACTTTTCCACTTTTAAGTTCAGTAATCAGCAAATCAAAAAGCTTCTGACCTTTCCTAAAAATGCCACTGGTTCCCGTCAACGTCAGAGTCACTCTATGACAATCCCGTTTTGAGAAACCGAATGCTCTATGAAAGGCCCTCGGTAATAATTTATTAGGGGCGAAGGTTATGTCTGCACAGCGAGAATTAGCTCGCTGGTCCCGCTCTCGCCTACCGCGACGGGAGGTTAGAATTAAGGGACGGTCTTTCTGAAAGCGATAGACCCAGGCATCAGATTCAACCTTTCCAAGGAACTCACTCTTAATTCGCGCCTTCTTTGAGAGCATCAGCGCCATGTCCTGATCCATTACAAATACTGAGTTATGCTTCATTCCAAAAATATGCCCGAGTTCATGTAAAAGGGTATGTGAAATTTTATCTTTTACTGGGGAGAAATTTGAGATCCAAACTAAACCTGAATTGTTAAATTTTTGATGATCGTATTCTTTTCTTATCGCCAGGCCATAAGGGTGCTCATGGTGTAACCGGCGATAAGTTTCGATAATTTTATTTTGAACTCCAAAGAAGAATTTTAAAGGTTCCTCTCCTGTGCAGTTGACCTCTGAAAAATTAAAATTGAGGCCGCGGTTGATAGAATCGCTAAAGCTCAGACCATTCATTCTAGGATGACCGAATCCCCCGGTAATTTTATTCTCGAGAAGGTCATATTTTTTAAAGAAGTCCTTCCAGCTCTTAAGGCCTTTCTTTACTAGTGAACTCAATTCTTGTTGTTTCAGAGGGTAATCCGCTGCGCGCTCTATACAGTAGTTAATTTTAGCGGAACCTAGGAACCAAATATTGTCGGATGCCTGGTGAAAACCACCACCATTTCCAGACCAACCGCCACCTTCACGGGCAGATAATGGAGCTGTAGAAAGAACAAAAATTATTGCTAGTAGGAATGTTTTCAATGGGGATTCTCCGTCTCTTCTTCCATATATTCATAGAACAGATTGCAATTCAGTTCAAGCTTGTATGAAAAATCGGCCGGGAATTCCCGACCGACACCACACTTTGGTAACTAAACTACTGGAATTATTACTAATTCCAGTCACTAGTTTTCTTAGTTTTGGTTTTGGTTTCCACGTCTGTGACCACGTCCACCGCGACCGCCGCGACCTAGTTTTTTTCCGCGAAGGGCACAACGATACTTAGTAACAGCTGTGTCAGCTTTCTTAGTTGCTTTAAAACAACGAAGACCAGCAACACGCTTTACTTCAACTGAAAAGTTAGGACGATTACGAGTCACTTCTTCAGTCTCAAGAGCAGTGTAAATCGCCTGAGCGCGTTTTCCTTTTACAACAACAACAGCTGCTTTTCTTTGACCTGGACGACGAGGATGTTTTCCTTCATGTCCAAAGGCAGTTGATACAAGTGCAAGTACGGCAATAATAGATAATAGATTTTTCATGTTCTCTCCTCTCTTCATAGAGATAGTTAATTTGTTAAAAACTTTCTATCCAATAGTCAGGTATTATTAAACTAATTATTAATTAAATTATTGATAAAAATGTACTTCTAGTGTAACTTTAAGTAATGGACTCTAGTATTTACGACTACTTAGACTATCGCGATCCCATCCAGTTTTTATCAAAAAAACTCGGTATTACTTTCAAAGCATTGGCGACAAGCGCTCGCATTCACACTTCCTACTTTTCAAGAGTGATGGGTGGCCGCGCCAGCTTTTCAAAAGAGCAGCTTTTTTTGATTGGAAAAGACTTAAAACTCAGCTCTGAAGAGCTTGAGTACTTATTGCTATTGGGTGAGTACGGGAACTCCGGTCAACTTGATCATCAAAATTTTGTGAAGAGAAAAATTACTCAAATTCAAAACGAAAAGAAAAAGTTACTTTCAAAACTCGAGGGAGTTACCTACGAGCTTTCAAAGAGAGATATCGTTGATTATTATCGAGAAGCAGCAACTGCAAAAATTCATATTCTCTTAACAATAGAAAAATATCGAGACAACCCAAGTTTGATTTGTAAAAAAATATTTATCTCCGAATCAAAACTAGAGATTGAATTATCTAAATTAGAATCACTTGGAATAATCGAGAGAGTGAAGAATAAGAAATTAAATGTTCTTAAGTACTCAGTCCATCTCGACGAAGCCGACGACGCCTCCATTCAAAATCATATTAATTGGCGTCAAGAAGTCATTGCTAATTTGACCCGCAGGAATATTAACCCCACTGATTACCATCTCTCCGCCACTTTCAGCTGTGACGAAGCCACTAAAAGTGAAATTAAAGAAGTTTTTAAAAATTTTGTAGCTGAGGCACAGAAATTGGTGACCAAGGCGCCCCATATAGATGACGCTTATTTCATAGGGATGGACTTATTTTAAAAATTGTAAAATCCCTATTCACAGTTCTATTAAATACTTTTGTAATTCTAATATTAGTTGAGGGCTGTTTGTATTTTTTCGAGGACAATAATGTAGACCACTATCAACGCTTAAGTTCTGGAGGTAAAACCGTCCCAGAACTGGCGACCAACTCCTACGACAATAAAATTGCAAAATTCTTAGGGCATTATATTAAAACAGATAGAAGCTATCGGCATATCAAAAGATATCGAGGGAAAGCGGTCTATGATGTTACCTATCAAATCGATTCATTCGGAAGAAGAAAAACCCTAAGAAACAATATTAATAATAAGAATGCCCTGGTTCTTTTTGGCGGCTCTTTTGGTTTTGGTGAAGGCCTGATGCAAGAGAATACGCTACTAGGAAAATTAAGTAACTTGAATCCAAAGCATAACTATTATAACTATTCGATGAGAGGCACCTCAATGGGAGAAACTCTACTTTGGATAGATAAATTGCTCACTCAGAGAGAACTACCTGAAAAAAATAAAACAGCGATCTTCTTATTTGGAGATTTCCAGCTACTGAGAATTCATAATAGCCTAAGCCATGTCGCTTCCAATGGTGGCAACTCTCCTAATTTTTACCTACATGAGGACCAAAGAGTTTACGGTGGCGCTCCTTTTGTAAAAGATCATCCCTTAAAAACTTGGCTCTATCAGCTTCTCTACAAAAGTCGCCTCATAAGGTATCTCAAGCTTGATTACCCACTGGTCTATGGCCATTACCAAGAAAGTGACTACCAGCTATTCACCAGTCTCACTAAAAGGGCCTTCCTTAGACTT
>JABGVH010000236.1 GCA_018646195.1 Halobacteriovoraceae bacterium | reverse complement strand
TCACTTTTCTTATTTAGTTTAGATAGCGAGAAAACTTGGAAGCCGCCACTGTCAGTCAGGATCGGGCGATCCCAGCTCATGAACTTATGCAGTCCACCCAATTGTTCAATCAACTCGTGACCTGGTCGCAAGAAGAGGTGATAAGTATTGCCTAAAATAACCTGCGCACCAATCAACTCCAAGTCTTCTTGAAACATCGTTTTAACTGACGCCCTGGTTCCCACAGGCATAAAAATGGGAGTTTGAATTTCACCATGAGCGGTGCTGATGACACCGGCGCGCGCCTGGCCCGAGGTCTTTTGCAATTTAAAGTGGCTCACGACCTCTCTCCTCTGAGTATTAACATGGCATCTCCATAGGAGAAGAAACGGTAATCTTTGGCAATCGCCTGGCGGTACAATTCTAATAATTTCTGGCGCCCAATCAAGGCACTGACCAACATTAGTAGTGAGGAACCCGGTAGGTGAAAATTAGTGATCAACCCGTCGATTGAATTAACTTCTTGCCCGGGATAAATAAAAATATCGGTCTCAAAACTTTTATCGGGGACGAAATCGCCAACCAATTCTCTTTCAAGGCTTTCAAGTACCCGCAAGCTGGTGGTACCAACCGCGATCTTCTTAGAGGCCTTTTTTAGGACTTCTAAATTAGCTTTGGAGACGCTGAATCGCTCACTATGCATTTGGTGTTTTTCAATCTCTTGTTCTTTAACCGGTGCAAAAGTTCCAAGTCCTACATGTAAATTGACATAGGCCTTTGCTGTAATTTCCTGCATAAGTTCTGGGGTGAAATGCAGTCCAGCAGTCGGCGCGGCAACTGAGCCAAGCTGACTGGCGTAGACCGTTTGATAATCCTGACGGTCCCTTAAATCACTCTGGCCATTTCGAATATAGGGGGGAATCGGCACCTTGCCATACTGCTCGAGAATTTCCGCCAGCGGGCGATCGAAGGCCAGTTGAAAGCTGCCTTTTGAGTTGAGTCCTATAATCTCGGCGCTGCAGTCGTCGCCTATTAGAAAGCGGTCGCCTAGCCGCTTCTTACTGGAAGTCTTTACCAGGGCCTGGTAGCCGCCCTGCTCTAGCTCGGTTGAGAGCATGAATAACTCCGCCTTGCCGCCGCTTTTCTTGCGCGCCTCTAAACGGCAGGGATAAACCTTGCTCTGGTTAAAAACCAGAGTTGTATCGCAGTCAATAAATGTAGGTAATTTTGAAAAAGTGCTATGGGTAATCTGGTCTCTTGCCTGATCGTAAACCAAGAGCTTGGAGTCCTGGCGATTGGCCAGCGGCCTTTGGGCGATAGCGGAGTCGGGCAGGTCGAACAGATAATTGCAGAGTTTGCTGTCTTGGTTCATAATAGAATTAAGGATTAATCATGCAAAAGTTCTATAGACAAGTTTTAATCAGTTTGTTCGGCCTCGCCAGTGCTTTTGCCGCCGACGGCAATCCCTATTTCGAAGAAATGGACCAATTAGAACAAGTCAGCAAAGCGCCGGTTTACTACCCTCCAGAGCAGGAAAAAAGCTTTTTTGCCTCATTAGAAGAGGGTCAGCTGGAAGTCATCGAGAGAGCAGTGCCCGCCCCCCTCGAACAAGAGGAGCAGATGATCCTCGACAGTGTTAGCAGCGGCCAGGCGGCGATCCTAAGGGATGGCGGTATTAAGTCCCTAAAAAAGGGTGATTCCCCCGCCGACCATGCCCTACTTGAGCTCTTAGACGAGGTCAAAGCACTTAAGAAGTCCCCACCTCTAAGAAGGCCACGGAAGCGCTCCCGCTAAAATTTTCAGGGTCATTTGCCAGTTCTCACCTAGCCGGCCATAGTCCACAGCATGAAAAAACTGCTGTTTTTTTTAATCCTCCCCTGCCTGGCAGGGGGCCTATTTGCCAGTGAAGTAAGGCCATTAGACCGGCTATTGTTCACCGAATCCCACCGTCAAATTCAAAAAAGTAATCAGAAATTCTTTTCCCGGCTGGAAAAACGCTTCCTGGCGGGAAAGATCATAGGACTTGAGATCTTGATCGCCCAGGCCTCTAGTCGACGGGTCGAAAGCCGCTTCGGCCACGCCCTTTTGCGTTTTGTCGATTCGGTTCCGGGCTCAGGCAACGATATCGTACTGGGCTTTGTCGCCGACGTGCCGTCACAGAAGTTAAGCTACTTGCGCGGCCTATTTGGCGGTTACGGACTCTACCCGGTCTTAAAGGGCCTGCGCAGTTTCACCCGCGACTATCTTAAGAATGAAGAGCGACCGCTTGAGCGAATTATCCTGCCCTCTTCGCTGATTCAAAGGGCCAAACTCTTTGCTATTTTGAAAGATTGGTGGGGTCAGTACCAGGCAGTCGAAAAAGAAAATTACCAAACCGCCCTCGTACTAACCCAAAAGGCCGCTAAAAAACGCGCCCGCAAATTATTTGGAAAAGATAATTTCAGCCTACTGCCACTACTCGATCCCGAGCAACGGGTTCTAGGAATTGCCATAGGAGAGGGTCCGGAGCTTAAACGCCAGCAATTCTTTCAACAGGCCTTGAGGCGCGCTCAAACTGCCGCCAACGCTTGGGGCGAGGGAAGAAATTCCGTCACACTGCAATTTAAAAGTCAGCTAATAGGTCTTCCCTGGCGACAAAATTTTCAGCGCTCCAGCAAATTGTCAGAGCTTAGAGTGCTGGCACACGCCCGCTGGGGAGACGACAGCGCCATCTTTCCCATCCTCTCTGAAGACCAAGGCCCTCAGGAATACCTAGCGCTGCCCTTTGATCGCGACAAGACTTGGCAACAGCAGTATATGAAAAGCCGCCACTTTGAGATACGCCCACTAATTGAAACTCTTAGCGTAAAAAGTTTAAAAATTAGAGCGGTTGGCAGCTATACTTTTCTCAACCGAAATTGCTCCAAAGCGCTAATCAATTTTTTAAAGACCGCCAAGTACCCAGTTAAGAAATGGGTGGGAATTGGCGGCCGGGTTCCAGTCAGACTGATAAAATACTTAAGGAAGTCATTGGTCGCCCCCTACCCAGTCACCACAATTGACGCCAGTCTTCTTTTGAAAAATAAAATGCGCAAAATTCTCGGTCGTCAAAAACTTCTCCCCT
>JABGVH010000184.1 GCA_018646195.1 Halobacteriovoraceae bacterium | reverse complement strand
GTCGGCAGCTTATCCATGGGGGGGGCCCTCGGGGTAATTGCCGTCGTAACTAAGAATGAAATCCTCTTTGTAGTTATCGGGGGAGTTTTTGTAGTTGAAGCACTTTCTGTAATAATTCAGGTGGTTTCCTACAAGACCCGCAAGAAGAGGATCTTTAAAATGGCACCGATCCACCATCACTTTGAGTTATTGGGATGGCCGGAGCCGAAAGTAATTGTACGGTTTTGGATTATTAGTGCAATCCTTGCATTAGTTTCCATCGCCACCCTAAAGATGAGGTAAATGAATGGAGCGCTTTAAAGGTAAGAAAGTACTCATTGTCGGTATTGGTAAAACTGGTTTCACACTGATTAATTTTTTCAATAAAATTGACTGTCAGGTTCGTGTAACAGATATCAAACCAATCTTTGATCTGAATAAATCAGTTAAGAAATTAAAAAGAATTGATCCAGCTCCTTTAATGACTTTTGGTGAGCACAAAGAGGAAGATTTTCTAGAAGCTGACGTAGTAGTTTATTGCTGCGCCGTTGACCCTGAACTTCCACAACTACAACTTGCCAGACAAAACGGTAAAGAAGTTTATAGTGAATTCGCCCTGGCCAATAAACTCTGTCGCAAACCTATCATCGCAGTATGCGGCAGTTACGGTCGGACTACAGTAGCTCATATGATCGGCTTTACTCTAAAACTTGATGGTAAAAATGTTTTCGTTGGTGGGACTAGTAATTCTCCTTTCATCGAATATGCAATGCTTCCGAATAAAGATGAAGTTGATTATGTCATCGTTGAAGTCTCTGCAGTTCAAATGCGTAAGCTTGAAAACTTTCATCCTAAATTAGTTGTCTTCACAAATATTAGCGAAAAATACCCTGAGAAACATTTCAAGTCAGTTGGGGAATATATTGAAACTAAACTAAGTATCATAAAGTCACTTTCACCTGACGACACTCTAGTGGTAAATTTTGATAAGCTGGCCAATAATACCTTTTTTAGAAATGCCAACTGCCAGACTTATTGGTACTCCCGTAAATCTTTCGCAAAAATGGGCGTAATGAACGAAATTCAAGGAACTCACTTCCATGATCGACGTATTCATTCCAATATCAATTACCATTCAGAATTCGTTGTAAATAAAATGCGAATTGTCGGTCAAAATAATCGTGAAAATTTATTAGCGGCAGTGACTGCTTGTAAAACCCTCGATGCCTCCGATAAGTCGATTCAATTCTGTGTGGAAAAATTTCCTGGAATTCCTCACCGCCTTGAATTTTTAATGGAAAAAAATGGTGTCAATTTCTATAACGATTCAAAAGCCGAGAGCATGAATGAATTAGTTCAATCGGTTCATGCTTTTAAAAATCCTGTGATTCTAATCGCAGGGGGAAAAGATATCGAAGATATTGAATTTGACCCCTATTCTCCCGCTATCATTGAGCAGGCCAGAGTGCTAGTTCTTGTGGGTGAGTGTAAAGAACGAATGAATCGCGCCATGGGTGAACACCCCCAGACTTTTATTGTTGGCTCATTTGAAGAGTCGGTTCTTTTTGCTTATCAAAAATCTCGAACTGGTGACACTATTTTGCTTTCCCCAGGAAATCCTTCCTCTGACTTTTTCAGAGACTTTGAAGAACGCGGGAACTACTTTAAAAAGTTAGTTTACCAACTTTAAACAAGCTTTCTTTAAAACCTGACTAGTTTGATCTGACCGTTAGCATCGGTTAGTATAAAGATGTGCCAGATTTTAATGAGGTTGACCGTCTCACTCGCTATTTTTTAATTAGTCTCACCATACTAGTCATAGTTGGTGTCATTATGGTTTTTTCCTCATCCTATATCTTTGCCAAAGAACATTATGGAACAAGTGTTTACTTTTTTCTCAAACAATTAATTTTCGTTTCGGTAGGGGCCTTCGGTGCCTGGATTATCTCGCGTACTAAGTTTAGTTTTTGGGTTAAGTACGCTTTCTTTATTCACTTAATAAGCACCTTTTTATTGCTATTGCCTTTTATGCCTGGAATGGGAAAAGTAGTTAAAGGCGCTTATCGCTGGATACAATTGGGTAGCATTGGCTTTCAGCCTGGTGAACTTATAAAATATACCAGCTTGATGGCGGCCTTGGCCTTCTTTGATAATTTTAATCGAATGGATAAGCAGAGCCGGATGATTCATGCCACCGGTCTTATTGCTCCGCTTATAATTCTTTTGCTACAGCCAGATTTTGGAACTTTTACTATTTGTTTTATTCTTATGACTTTTGTCTGCTACCTTTCAGCATTCCCCCGAAGGTATTTTTACTACACAATTTTTGGCGGGATAGTAACCGGTATTCCGATTCTTCTAATGCAATCTTATCGAGTCAAAAGGCTTTTTGCCTTTCTTGATCCTTGGAAAAATGCTCAAACTTCAGGCTTTCAAATTATTCAATCCTACCTGGCCTTCGCTAATGGTTCAGTATGGGGACAAGGCCTAGGTAATAGTAATGAAAAACTTTTCTATCTACCTGAGGCGCATAACGATTTTATTTTTAGCGTGATGGGAGAAGAGCTCGGTTTTATGGGAGTCTTTTTCGTGGTGGGAGTTTTTCTCCTCTTGATCTACTTTGGCTTTCGTTTGGCGCTCAGTCTGAATGATCGCAAGGGCACAATCCTTATTAGCTCAGTGGTTTTTACATTGGGGCTGCAAGTTGTATTGAATATGGGAGTGGTTTTAGGCCTACTGCCCACCAAGGGACTCAACCTCCCCTTTATTAGTTATGGTGGCTCTTCCCTGTTTTGTAATTTCTTTGGCATTGGATTAATTTTGGCCACGGTCCGCCAAATTCGTTTCCATTGGTCTGCAGGACAGCCTGTAAGGGAACCTCCGGCGGCTATTTCTAGACATCAGTCGACGAGACGGCCTGAACCTGGTAATAGTTTAATGAGTTCGCAAAATGGATTGCAGGGCCCAAGACGGGGATCTCTGCCTAAATAGGGATAGACCTTGCTAATCAATAAAGAAGTTCACATACATTTTATAGGAATTGGCGGCATTGGCATGAGTGGAATTGCCGAGGTGTTACTCAGTTTTGGTTACCGGGTCTCTGGTTCCGATCTCAATCGTTCAGATAATACTCGCAAGTTGGAATCATTGGGAGCAACCGTGGCGATCGGTCACGCAAAAGAGAACGCCGCTGGTGCCACTGTGGTGGTTTATAGTTCAGCTATTGATGAAGAGAATCCTGAAATTATCTATGCTCGTGGCAATAAACTTCCGTTGATGAGACGGGCCGAAATGCTGGCTGAATTGATGCGATTAAAGAAGGGAGTGGCGATAGCTGGTACTCATGGCAAAACCACTACCACAAGTTTATTGGCGACCATTTTACAAGAGAGCCGATTTGATCCTACTTATATTATTGGTGGCATAGTTGATAACTTGAAAGGGCATGCAAAAGTTGGAAGCGGCGAATTTCTAGTCGCCGAAGCGGATGAGTCAGATGGCTCTTTCTTACTCCTAAATCCAATCATGTCGATTATTACTAATATCGATTTAGACCATATGGATTTTTACAAAACAGAAGAGAAGTTGCTCTCTTGTTTTGTAGAGTTTGCCAATAAGATCCCTTTCTATGGCATTTTATCTCTCAATATTCACGATAAGTATTTTTCCTATATCCGCGAGCGAATGAAGAAACCTTGGACAACCTTTGGAATTGAGAAAGGCGAAAAAGAAGCTGCAGATTACCAAGCTTCGAATATTAGCTACGATATAGAAGGTTCACATTTTGAACTACTTTACAAAGGTGAGAAGCGTGGAGATATCCATATCGAATTACCAGGTGAGCATAATGTATTAAATGCCGTGGCCGCCATTTCTCTTGCCCATCAAATGGGAGTGGAGTTTGAAAAAATTAGCTCTTCGATTCAAAGTTTTAAAGGGGTCGATCGCCGCCTGCAAACAATTTATAAAGACCAGCACTTGCATGTGATTGAAGATTATGGACATCACCCGACGGAAATTTCGGCGACTGTCAGTACTGTTCGAGGAATCCTGCCAAACGACCGGCTGTATGTGGTTTTTGAGCCCCATCGCTACTCGCGGACAAGAGATAGCTGGGATCAATTCCTTCACTGTTTTAATTTAGCCGATGAAGTTTTTCTAAAGCCGATATATCCTGCCAGCGAAAAACCTCTGCATGGAATTACCACCTCTCGTTTGGTTTCAGATATTAATAAGCTGCACCCGAAACTTGCCACTGAGTTTCAAGACTTCTCGTTATTGGAAGAAAAGTTAAAAAACTCCTCTGAGCAAGCCACCATTCTAGTTCTTGGTGCAGGTTCGATAGGAAAAGATGCCAGAAAATGGGTGGAATCATTAAGACATTAGAAGCATTAAATTCTATTGCTGGAATTGAAGTTGAGCTCAATCACGACCTTACCAAGTTTTCCACCATGCGCTTGCTTGCAGCTGGGGATTTGATAACAGTTAGTTCTGTTGAGGCCCTCGCTCAATTACAAATTGAACTTCAAAAACTCAAAATCACGCCAATTATCTTAGGTCTTGGGGCCAATCAAATTTTAGAAAAGAAGGCCTCCAAACCTTATCTTCATTTGGAACTCCCTTTTGATAAAAGCTACTTGGGAAAAGTTCGGGATGCCTACACCCTACCGGCTTCAGTTAGCCTTAGCATTCTCTCATCTCATGCTATAAAGAATGGATTATTGGGCTGGGAAGTCTTTACAGGAATCCCTGCAAGCCTTGGTGGTGCCGTTTTTATGAACGCCGGAACCAATTTGGGAGAAATAGGCAGTATTGTTAAATCAGTCAAATTGATGACGATAAATGGTGATATCCGAACCGAAGTGATCGGAAGTGATTCTTTTTCTTATCGCCACAATCACTTTGTTAAGCCTGGCGAAGTTATTTTTGAAGTTGAGTTAATTCAACTTGGAATTGATCCAAGTATTTCAAAAAAGATTAAAGACTATTTGGAACTTAGGAATAGATCGCAACCACTTAAGGAAAATACCTGCGGCTGTATGTTTAAAAATTTCAAAGATCTCAGTACGACTTGCCTGGCCGGCCAGTTCTTAGATATACTAGGAATGAAAGGCTTTACTGTTAATGGTATTCGGGTGAGTCCACAGCATGCCAATTTTATGGAAAATGTTGGGAATGCTAGTCACGAAGAAGTTGTTGCGATTGTTAAACTGGTTCAAGCAGAGTTGAAACTACAGTTTGGGATTGAATTCGAAACCGAAGTAAAAATGCCGAAATCCTAATAAGGGACTAATTGGCGAATGACTTCATCTGCAAAAAAAATTTATGGAAGTATAATTGGAATCCTAATTTTTGCATTGGGATTAAATCCAGGGATTACTTCACCATCGCCCAGTCACCGTACTGGTCGGCTTCTCACGGATAAGAAATTAAATTACAGGTCGACTTTTGGAAAGTGTCCAAGCCGCACGGCCGGTGCCTTAACTCTTACTTTGATAAAAGATTTTGAGCGCAATCATTCTTTAAAAAGACTTAAAGAAAAAATTGTGAAGAAAAAATTGGCGCAAAAACATTTTATCTCAGACTATAAAATTAATTATGATCCGCTACAAAAACTTCTTCGACTAAATTTTGATTGCCCAGAACCTTTGATGAAAGTTCAAATTTACAAAGAAAATGGAAATGATTCTTACGACGCCATTTTGGTTGATAATGGAAAATTATTTGATCCCACTTACGAAGTTTTGTTAAAAGTTGAAAAAAAACTAACAGAAGACCTTCCCTTTTTGGCGCTACCCGTCGGAGAAATGGAAGAAGAGACTCAAATAGCGATAACTCGGCTGGTCATGAAGATGGGGCCTAAATTCAGGAAGAAGCTATCTGAAGTCATTTTAAACAAAGGAAAGGAGCTCACCATCATTATATCTTCGAAAGGTCAGCCCTCAAGTGTCTTTTTGGGAAAAAGCCAGTGGGAAGAGAAGATTTCGAAGCTAAAAAAGATTGTTAAGTACATGGAATTAAAGAAGAAAATACCAGCTATTATAAATCTTACAAATTCCAATAAAGTGGTTGTCAAATTTAACGACAAATTTTAAAATTTTTATGTAGTGTGTCTCTATTTAAGAGGCTACTAACTAGGCAAAATGACTTGCCTTATGCATGAGAAAGGATTCTCAATGAATGAAAAAAACGTCATCGTTGGTCTCGACGTAGGCACCACCAAAGTCTGCACAATTGTGGGCGTCCAGGGGCCGGATCAAGAACTTGAAATTATCGGAATCGGAACTCATCCAAGCTACGGCCTTAAAAAAGGTTCAGTGGTTAATATCGATAAGACAATAAAATCCATTCAATGCTCAATTGAAGAAGCCAAGCTTATGGCCGGTGTTAGTTTTAATCGCGCCACTATTGGAATTGCTGGCAGTCATATTTATTCCTTTAATAGCTCCGGAGTCGTTGCTGTTAAAGGCGCTGAAATTACCCAAGAGGATGTTGATCGTGTTTTAGAAGCTGCCAAAGCGGTGGTTATTCCTAGCGATCGGGAAATTCTCCATGTCATTCCCGCAGAATTTCGGGTCGACAATACTTCCGGCATAAAAAACCCCATCGGGATGTGCGGCGTTCGATTAGAAGTCCACGTTCATGTTGTGACCGGATCAATTTCCCTTATTCAAAATCTTGTTAAATGTGTCGAGCAAACCGGCATCGAAACTGAAGCTATTACCCTGCAACCAATAGCTTCTAGTAGATCAGTCCTCTCTCCCGAAGAAAAAGAAATGGGAGTTGTCTTAGTTGATATTGGGGGTGGAACTACCGACATCGCAGTTTGGAGAGAAGGAAGTTTAATACACTCCCAGATCATTCCAGTCGGAGGAAATCATTTCACAAATGATTTAGCAGTTGCTTTAAAAATCCCACACGCCGAAGCCGAGAGAATTAAAATAAATCATGGCTGCGTATTAGTTGAGCAACTTAACCAATCTGCTCACATCACTGTTCAAGGTCTTTCAGGTACTAAATCGAGAGAAGTTGGACTAACCGAAATTGCCAACGTTCTAGGCGCAAGAGCTGAAGAACTTTTTCAAATTATAGATGAAATAATAAAAGAAAAAGGACTTAGTGAAGAGATCACTGGTGGCTATGTTTTGACTGGCGGAGGAGCGATGATCAACAGCCTTCCCGAGTTGGCGGAGTATATTTTAGAGAGACCTACAAAAATTGGTTATCCCGCTGCATTTGGTGGAATGACAAATATTATGCAAAACCCAAAATTCTCGACTGTTCTTGGACTTTTGATGGAATCCAATAAGAGAAATGTTGGGCTAGTGAGCCACGAATCTGGGCAAAACACCGATTTAATTGCCAAGCTTAGTGATTCGCTGAAGTCAGTATTTAAAGAAATTTTCTAAAAACTTAAACTAGTAAAGTTAAAAGGGGGAACACGATGTTCGAAATTAATGAAGATGAAAAAGATGCGGTTTTTAAAGAAGGCGCGAAAATTAGAGTTGTAGGAGTTGGCGGCGGCGGATGCAATGCTGTTAATACTATGATTAAAGCCGGACTTACAGGGGTTGAGTACATTGTAGCTAATACAGATGCTCAGGCGCTGAATGCCAGTTTAGCACCAATCAAAATTCAATTGGGTGTTGAAGTGACGAAAGGTCTTGGAGCCGGGGCCAATCCAGATGTAGGAAGAAAAGCCGCGCTCGATGAATATGAAAGATTAAGTGAAATTCTTCAAGATTCAGATATGGTTTTTATCACCGCCGGTATGGGTGGAGGAACAGGAACAGGAGCCGCACCAGTAATTGCCAAATTGGCGAAAGAGCTGGGAGCACTAACTGTTGGTGTCGTCACGAAGCCATTTATCTTTGAAGGTAAGAAGCGTTTTAGAATTGCAGAACAAGGAATCCAAGTTCTCGAAGAGAATGTCGATTCGCTAATCTCAATTCCAAACCAAAGACTACTATACCTGGCAGGAGAATCTCTCTCGCTGGTAGATACATTTAAAAAAGCTGACGAAGTTCTACTGAACGCGGTTCAGGGGATTTCCGATCTGATTAATTGCACCGGTCATATCAATGCTGACTTCGCTGATGTTAGTACTGTAATGGCGAATAAAGGTCTCTCCTTAATGGGAACCGGGTATGCGACTGGTCCTGATAGGGCCATCAAAGCTGCTACGGAAGCTATTTCTTCTCCATTACTAGAAGACATTTCTATCGATGGTGCGACTGGAATTATTATCAATATCACCGGGTCTGAATCCTTAACTATGCACGAGACTAATGAAGCCTCGACATTAATTATGGAAGCTGCCGATGAAGATGCTGAAATTATTTTTGGAACGGTTATCGATGACAAAATGGAAGATGGTATTAAGATTACTGTGATTGCCACAGGTCTTGGTGGCCAAGAGAGAGTCAGCGCTGCTGTTGCTCCTCGCAAAACTGTCGCCGAAGAATACCGCGAACTCAGTGTTGAAGAAGAAAGAATCGAGCGGCAAGCTTCAATCGAAGCCGAGCCGGAAGCTGTAATCGCTGAACCAGTTCGAAAAGTAGAAGAACAACTTGAATTAAGAACTCAAGCGACTGAACCAACTCGGCGTACTGATGATTTAGTACAAAGAGTCCGTGAAGCTGCTAGGGCCTATGACGAACCAGAAGCCGCTCCTAGAGAGGCTGCTCGAGAAAGAATTAGTGAAAGAACTCCAGTGACTCGTGCCAAATCAATTGCCGAAAAATTGGGATTTATTAATTTCGACGAGGAAGAGCTGGATCGCCCTAGCTTTTTGCGAAAAGATGAAAATGCTCAAGAAAGGGAGTCGACTAGAACAACTTCCCCCGAGCAAAGACCACTAGATTTATAAGCTTTATTGGGTTCCCCCAAAATCCAATAAGTCAAAGCGACCTCCTAATACGGGGTCGCTTTTTTTTACTGAGCCACTTAAACTTTGTTAAAATAGCCTTATGAAATTTGTACTGATTGCTGACGATGAGCCCGAAATTGTCGACTACATTAAAAGCACTTTGAGAAATCGACTTGGTGATGAAATCAAAATTATGATTGCCACCGCCTCCGATGGAAGTGAGGCCTATAAAAAAATCGTCAAGCAAGCATTCGATCTGATTATCGCCGATATCACTATGCCGCGAATGACTGGGGTGGAATTAGTGGAGATGCTTAAAAATGATAAGCTACTCGATCCAAGACGATTTATTATCTTATCCGGTAATGTTGAAGGCGATATGGTGGAGTCGCTAGTCGCCAATGGCGTGACCAATGTCCTGGTCAAACCGGTCCGCAATGATATTTTGATAAAAAAGGCGACGGAAATACTCCAACTTCCAAAAATCGAAGAACGCTAGGTACACGCTTCCCTTTCGAGAAATCAGAGAGTTAAGCTCTAGATATTCCCCTAAATCAAAATTTTTCGAAGTTTTTATGGCCCTGAAGCGCTTTTTTCAGGCTACCAATGACCAGGGAATAATTTTTGGAGAAAATAGACAGTTTTGCTCAGCTTTATTTAAGTTCACTGTAAAAATCAATTGGAAGTAGTTAAATTCACGAAAGGGAAGCGTGTACCTTGCCGATAAGCCAAAGGTGAAAGAGACCCTAGTTTTGAGCATTTTCATATTAATGAGCTTCTCCCTATTTGGGGTGGATCAGAACTTACTCAGCCAGGTAATCGAAGAAGAGTGGGTCTACTTACAAAGAAAAGATGTTCCTACCGCAGACAAAGAAAAACGCCTGCAGTCTTATAGCGTTTCAGCTCACAATTCTTTTATAGGCCAGTCAGAGCAAGCGGCGGAAAATTCTCTTTTGCAATCGAGACTTTTAGGATTGGCGTTAACCAATCCAGAGTTGCGAAAATTCGCCAATCAGCAACTCAATGGGATTGGAAAAATTGACAGTGGTGGCGACGCC
>JABGVH010000075.1 GCA_018646195.1 Halobacteriovoraceae bacterium | reverse complement strand
GAGAGACTCCCTCTTTTAAAGTTACTTGAATTCGCAAAGTACTGGTCAGCTGATGTTGTCGGACCCGCACCGAAACGGAAGTTGCCAATTGCTTTTTATAAATCAGCTCCTGATAGAGTCTAGAATTCTTACCCCTTCCCAGTATGCCAGCAGCTAATCTTAATGCGACGGTCTCCTTCTTTGTTCTACCTGGTACCGCCCAAACTCTATAGATCCTAGTTTGAGGCACATTTTCGTACATCACTTCGCGGGTCTCGTGTTGACGTATGGGAATCCAGGCGTCATGTCTTTTAACTTCTGGCCCTGCTGCAATATCTCCAAAATATTTTTGAACTAACTCTTTCGCTTTTGAAGTATTTATATCTCCCGCTAGTACAACCACTGCATTGGCAGCGCCATAGTACTGCTTAAACCAATCCTTAACGTCTTTTAGGGAGGCGGCATTGAGATCGGCCATAGAGCCTATTGTTGAATGGCGATAGGGATGCCCCTGCGGATATAGCCCCTCTAGTATTCGATAATTAGTTTTTCCATAAGGACTATTGTCTCCTTGGCGTTTCTCATTTTGAACCACCCCTCTTTGCTCATCGAGCTTGGCCTTGGTGATGGCGCCAAGTAAATGTCCCATCCGATCGGACTCCATCCATAATGCCATTTCGAGAGCAGGGGTGGGTACATTTTGAAAATAATTTGTGCGATCAAACCAGGTGGTTCCATTCATATCCGTTGCCCCCACTTTATGAAAGGGAGCGAAGTATTCGTCGTCGTAATTTTCAGAGCCATTAAACATAAGGTGCTCAAAGAGATGAGCAAAGCCTGAGCGGCCTGTGGGTTCGTCCTTTGAACCTACCTTGTACCAAACACTAACTGCCACGATCGGCGCTTTCCGGTCTTCGTGAACGATAATCGTCAGGCCATTTTCAAGCTTGAATTTTTGGTAGGGAATCTCAACGTCACCGGATTTCGAGGTCCCGCTATCGGTTTTTTTACCGGGGGTGCAAGAGAACAAAAACAGGCAAAGAATTAGAAACTTCATGGCAATTTTCCTTAAATTTATTGGGTCCCCCTAGTATAGAGGGGAAGCCGAAATAAATCCTGGTAAGAATCGTTAACACGAAGCACAAAACCAGTCCCAGCGACTGTTTTTAATATGAATTTCTTTCAAATGCTTGAAATAGGGGGCCAAATTTTCTATGACTAGGGCTAAATCTAAACCTTGGAACCCCGTTATGAAAATGATTCTCCTTGCCCTGTTGGCAACACTTACAATCTTTACTACCGCCAACGCTGAAAATATCACTCTCTCTTTTAGCTGTGAAGGCCCCAATCTTCACTATATCAATCAATTCGATCTCCAAGGAACTCTGACTATTGACGATGAAGTTCTGGCGAATCTCGATCAAACAGGAATAGATATAAAAGAATTAAATTTCAAAGCACTTGTTAGAAGATCAGGTTTTAATGCCACTGACGAAGTTCTTGCTCTTGAAGACATGAACGGAACTCTCAAAAAATTCGACGACCGAAACTTTACCTTAAAGCCTTTCTACTCACTTCAACTTGTTAGCAAAAAAGAAGTTGAACCGCGAATTTATGCCTCCCTCAATATCGATTATCCGGGACTATTGTCCTCAAAATTGCGAGTCGGTGAGCTGAGAGAGTACAAGGCCAAATGCGTACTGGTTCAAAATTAATTGCAAATCCAAGAAATAGCTGCAGCCGAGGCGAATCAGTACCTCGTAAATAAGCAGGCACAGTTTATCGATATTAGAGACGCCGCTTCCTATGCCAAAGGCCATATTGAGGGAGCGGTCAATCTGAGTGACGACACTATAGAGGCCTTCTTAAAGGGTGCCGACCGCCAGCAAGTCCAAATCATTTACTGCTACCACGGCTACTCGAGCCTAGGGGCCTGCGCCTTTTTCATCGAAAAAGGTTTTGAAAAGGTCTTTAACTTAACTGGTGGTCATGAGGGCTGGCTAAGGTATCTCAATGATGCATAGGCCTATTATGAAGCGCAATGGCTCGACGAAAGAGCTGATTTTTTGTAAGCTGCGGCATTAAATACGGGAAATTTTTGAATTTGTGGAGACGGTTATGGCGGAGTTACCAAAGCATGCGAGAGTAGTTATTGTCGGTGGCGGAATTATTGGTGTTTCAACCGCCTATCACTTGGCCCATGCCGGCTGGAAAGATATTGTCCTAATTGAGCAAAGTGAACTGACTGCCGGAACGACCTGGCATGCAGCAGGACTGATGGTCACCTTTGGTTCGACCTCAGAAACTTCTACCGAACTTCGCAAATACACTAAAGACCTTTACTCAAAACTCGAAGCAGAAACAGGACTCTCAACAGGCTTTGATCCCATTGGTTTTATCGAAGTCGCCAGCAATAAAGACCGGCTGGAAGAATACCGCCGGGTCTCTGCCTTTAATCGCTACTGTGGAATCGACGTCCAAGAAATTTCCCCCGCCGAAATTAAAAAGCTCTTTCCCCTAGCGGAAGTCAGTGATCTAGAGGCAGGCTTCTATGTTCCCACCGATGGAAAAGTCGATCCTGTTGGCGCTACTATGGCAATGGCAAAGGGCGCACGTAACCAAGGGGCCAAACTTATCCAAGGCATAACCGCCACCGGAATAAAAAAGAAGAATGGAGTTGTCACCGGTGTGACAACTCTGCAAGGAGATATTGATTGCGAGTACGTAGTCAACTGCGCCGGCATGTGGGCGCGCCAATTTGGTGAGCTAGCGGGAGTTAATATTCCCAACCAGGCGGCCGAGCATTATTACTTAATCACAGACGAAATTAAAGACCTCCCTAAAGGTATGCCTGTACTAGAAGACCCTTCAAGTTATGGTTACTACCGCCAGGAAACTGATGGCCTAATGGTCGGTATGTTTGAGCCAGTCTGTGCTCCCTGGCGAGCGGACGGAAATATTCCTGATAACTTTTCCTTTCAAGACCTCTCTCCTGATTGGGACCGGATGGGACCTTTTTTAGAAAAAGCTATGGCACGAGTTCCCGTCACCATGGAAGTAGGCCTTCGCAAATTTTTCTGTGGCCCCGAGAGTTTTACTCCCGACCTCGCCCCCATTATCGGTGAGGCACCTGAATTAAAAAATTATTTTGTCGCCGCTGGCCTCAACTCCATTGGAATTTTAACTGGTGGAGGCATTGGAAAATTAATGAGCGAATGGATCATCAGTGGCCTTCCTCAATACGATGTCACCGGCATGAATATCGACAGACTGCATACCTACCAAAATACGCCTAAGTACCGCGCCCATAGAACTGTTGAATCCCTGGGTAATGTTTATAAATGCCACTACCCCTTTAAAATTCCACAAACTGCAAGAGACTGCAAACGCTCTCCTTATTATGACCGCATGAAAGCCGCCGGCGCCTACTTCACCGATGTCAGTGGTTGGGAAAGTCCAGCATGGTTTGCTCCCAGTGGGAAAGAAGCAAAGGTTGAAGAACTTTCCTGGGGTCGCGAAAATTGGTTCCCTTATTGGGAAGAGGAGCACCG
>JABGVH010000215.1 GCA_018646195.1 Halobacteriovoraceae bacterium | reverse complement strand
CTTATCAAATACTAAAAGGGGAAACACTTGTTTCAACCAAACCTTCGTTCATTAACACCACCACAGCTTCAATCGGGAATAACGTGCCGATCTACAAAAGAGAAGAGGCAATTCGACGTGGCGGTTATGCCCTGGCGATTTCTGATTATGATGGAGACGGTATCCAGGACATGTATGTAGGAGCGGCCGAGAAAGGAACATTGTTAAGAGGGCTTGGAAATGGAAAATTTGCCAAGGCCAATATACCGGCGATTGAGAATTACTCTCTAGTCAAGGCGGCTGTTTGGGGTGATTACTTCAATACAGGGAGACAGGACCTTTTATTAGTTCGCTTTACGCCTAACGAATCAGCGGCTAAGAAATCAGATGTAGTGATGTTTGAAAACCTCGGTGGAGGAAAGTTTAAGGAGAGAAAGGGCTGGTTTAAAATTAAGAACAATTCTGACTATGCTATGCCAGTGGCAGTCGCCGATTTAAATGGCGATAAACTGCTCGACTTTTATATCGGTTACCCTGGGGCAAAAGACTTCACAATCCTAGGGGAGTCACATTACGATAATAAAAAATTACAGGTTCAAGGACTTTTCTTAAATCAAGGCAAAGGAAAATTTAAAGATTTTTCTCGCGAGGCCCTTGGAGAGTCAGCTTTTCAGAGAATTTACCCTCACTCGGCAATGTCAGTTGATTACGATCAAGATGGGGACATGGACCTTGTTGTGATCGATGATCGCGGCAATTTAAGTCCTGTTTATAAAAATGATGGGCATGGGAAGTTTACTCAAACTGCTGACGAAATTGGAGTTGGTAATAAAGATTGGGGAATGGGAATCGCTGCTGGTGACATCAATAATGACGGCCGTCTCGACTTTGCTATGACCAATGTAAACTTTATGGCCGCAAAAAGGATCAATAAGTCATGTATCCATAATTGGGAACATGACAATTTTTCTAAACTAGGGCACCAAGGCTTAAGAACTTTTGGCCAAACTGGAAATGGTAAATTCGTAGAAACCACCAAAGCAAATGGACTTGAGTGGATGGGCGAGGGAGCTGCCGGCGTCGAATTTATGGATTATAATAACGACGGACATCTCGATATTTATGTTGTTAATGGATTGTGGTCAGGCGACAAGCAGAGAAAGGAGCAAGACTTAAGCTCACTCTTTGTACGTGCTAGTGGCTTGAATCTTTTAGAAGAGGACCTGCATGCTCTCCACGGTAAGAAAAAAGTTCATGCACCGGCCAAAGATAGCTATTGGGATTACCTCCAATATCGTTCTAAGTCACAATCAGCAGTGATGCTGACCCTCTCTAACTTTAAGGGAGATATTCATCAAGGTGGAAAAGATTCCTACCGTCCTTCGCTGGCAGGTTTCCAGAGAAATCGTCTCTTTAGAAATAACGGCAACGGCAGCTTTACTGAAGTTGGCTTCTTGGAAGGCGTAGATAGCATTAAAGATGGCTATATCATTTCTCAGACCGACCTTAATAAAGACGGGAAAATGGACTTCGTGTTACGCAATTGCGATCCAGGAACCCGTGAAAATTGGTTTAGCCCAGTCGAAGTGTTTATTAATAACAATAACGAAAAGAAGAAAAGTTTGACTCTCAATCTTGAGGGGAGGGCCTCAAATCGCGACGCTATTGGCTCTTTCGTAACAGGTGTAGTTCAGGGTAGAAAATTTATCCGTCACCTTATTGCCAATAACGGAACTGCTCAATCTGAAAAAATCCTTCATATCGGGATGGGCAATGCTAAAGTAATTGATAGACTAACTGTCCACTGGCCAAGTGGTACAGTCCAGAACTTTAAAAATGTTAAAGCTGGACACTTGAAGATTGTTGAAGGGAATGATCTTGAAAGAATGGCCAATAAATAGACCCGACAAAATTTTTACAGGAAAGGGCCCTCGTGTGAGGGCCTTTTTTTTGATATTATAGGATAAGAGGTACCTATGAAAATTTTAATAAGCTTTTTGCTAATAATCCTTATCTCGAGCGCCAATGGCGCCCCCAATCACCCCGACGACAGTTACCGCCTGACTTACTTCGATGTCCTTTTACAGCGGCTGCAAATGGTGGAATTTGATCTCCATGGTCGCTATTTTGAAGTTGGATTTTTTAATAAAGGCAAACATAGAATAACAGTCGTTATTGAGGAAACTCCCTACCTCAAAGACCTAACTACAAAAGGTAAATTAAAAAATAATAGAGCTCTTAAGCAGTCGGTGAGAGGAGAACTTACTCAGTTCCTGGCGGAAATAGACCTGGCCTCAAAGGCCGAAGTGGCCAAGTTAAACCTAAAAGGGGTGGTCTTTAAAATTGAAAACAGGGCGGCCCTGCCACAGGAATAGGCCACATGTGGCGCGAAGCTAGCTGCTCAAAAAAAGGCCACAGTAAGACCTTTCGCTTCAATGATAAGTGCCTGATATCACAGAACTTTAAACTCTTGAAATGACCAAAAATAGGTTCTCATTAATTGCTAATGCGTGATAAAATTTAGCTAACTTATTTATATTATTACTAATACTTGAAGGGGAATTGTCATGTCTCTAGTAAAAGCCACTCTATGTGCTTTAATTGCCAGCTTATCAATAGTAGGCCTTGCGTCGGAATCTACGGTTTCAAAACACGCAAACTCTCATAATTTAAAACCGCAACAAGGTCAGAAAGTTTTGATGAAAATCAAAAACTTTGTGGAACAGAAGAGACCTGGTATTAATCAAATTTCTCATACTGATGGTGGGACATCGACTAAAGACTTCACCCCACTTAAGGTTACAGAAAAAATGCTCTGGGCCGATGAAAGTCAATTCATGGCGATTCAAAAGGCGGTCATTACTCCTTGGATCGAAGCTTTCAAAAAAAGCAATACAACTGATTTTCGAAAACTACTTAGCCTTAAATATATCGGCGACCGTTTTAACTACGCTCTCGGTAGCGCAAGAATTACTAGAGGTACAATCGCTGAATACCAGTGGAAACAAAATCCAATGGCCATTTCAACGAGTCGAATGGCCAAGAAAGACAGCTCAAATTACTTGAAACAATTTAAAAATATTCATGACTTTGATTTAACTACCGTCGCGGTGGTTAGTCCTCGCCAATGGCGCGGGAAAAACTTAGCGATCAAAAAAGCTGAGCTTCAAGTTCGCTATGACCTACGAGGAATTACTAAAAGTGGTGACAGAAGACAAGACAGAGGACCTATCAAAGTGATCGTCGCTCTTCACGGCAAGACATGGAAAATTGAGTCGATTCAATTTTGGGGTATGCAAACGCTGGCCTCAAAAAGCCCCGCCTTTAAAGAAGTGACAGCTTCTAGTGGGCTCAATGCCATTCCTGAATATCAAAGAATCGAGGCGATTCGTCGCGGTGGTTACGCCATGTCTCTCAATGATTATGATAATGATGGCATCCTCGATATGTATGTCGGTGCCCACGGACCAGGTAAACTTTTAAAAGGCCAAAGTGACGGAACTTATAAAGTTGCGGTCAATTCAGGCATCGCTGATCACTCTTACGTAAAATCAGCAATTTTTTCAGATTTTAATAATGACGGTGAGAAAGACCTTCTTATCGTGGCCTTCGTTCCTCACGACCCTAAAGTCGAGGGTGGCGATCGGCGCAGTGATTTAATTCTCTATAAGAATTTAGGTAAGGGAAAATTTTCCAGAGTTCAGTCTGTCAAAGAAAGCACTCCTTCAAGTTATGCTATGCCTGCAACGGTAGCTGATTATAATAACGATGGCCTGCTCGATTTCTATGTCGGTTTCCCTGGAGTCAAAGACTTTACTACATTGGCAAAAGTTCCCCATAAAGCGGGAAATAAAGTCCAAGGAATTTATACCAATCTTGGTAATTGGAAATTTGGTAGCAAGAAGACCAAGTTAACTGAAACGAGTATTAGTAAATTCATGGACACCCAACAAATTTATCCTCACTCGGCTCTGAGTGTCGACTTTGATCAAGACGGGGATATGGATATTGTAGTGGTCGATGACCGTGGCCGCTTAAGCCCAGCATATCAAAATGTCGGTAACGGCGAATTCAAACAAGTCGCCCAACAAATTGGAATGGTTAATAGAGGTTACGGAATGGGAGTGGCAGCCGGTGATTATGATAATGACGGCCGTCTCGATATGCTTTGGACTAACGTCAACTTTGTCGCTAAAGACCGCCTTAACTTTAATCGCGACCAATGGCACGCCGATAGTGTTCCTCTATTAGACAATGGCGGGCTTAAGGCCTTCAAGGGAATGGGGCGTGGTCAATTCGCTGATGTTACAAAAGTACTGGGACTTGAATACGCTGGTGAAGGAATGGCGGGGGTAGAATTCCTCGATTATAATAATGACGGGCATCAGGATATTTACCTGGCCAATGGACTATGGTCAGGAACCGATGAAAAACAAGACCTCTCCAGTCTCTTTGTTCACAGCACTCTTAAAAATGATCATGGCGAGCGAGTTTTTATGGAAATCCGCCATAAGACTCAATCTAACTTTATGGACATTCTT
>JABGVH010000166.1 GCA_018646195.1 Halobacteriovoraceae bacterium | reverse complement strand
CCCGCCATATAATTGGTGTAATCCTGTTCTATAAACTTGGGGTTCAGCAATTTGCTATCTGTTTGCCAAAAATGATCAAAGGTCCAAAGTAGGAAGAAGCCATGCCTGGCGATTTTAGCATCGTCTCTTTTTGGATAGCTGGAAATAGAAGCTCCAAAAGTCGGACCGGTCTCACCAAGCTCGGCCAGAATGCCCTGGCGGTGGAAATAAGCCCCTCCAAAGAGATCGACGTCACTATGATCATGGCGGCGCCTTTTCTCTTCTATCAGCTCTTTAAGCTTGGGGGGATTTTCTTCACAGCGATAAAAATCCGCCTGCATGCTTTGCTTACTCAAGATGCTGCCACTAGCTTTCTTTTTTAATTTTACCGTGTCTGCATTCTTTAACAGCGCTTCGTGCCTGAGAGCGGTCTTGACCCGCTCTCTCTCGGCAAGTCCGCCATGGCCGTCTTCACGGTGAGTTCCTACCAGCTGGCACTTACTGGCATCAAAATCGTGGGAAGAGAAATTTACATAACTCATTAGAAGAATTTGTTCGGGGGAAATTATTCTTCGAGGGGCGGTACCACCGCCAAGGCCAAGCCCACCAAAACCACCGGCACTGCGGCAGCCTGACAAAAATAAAAGGAAGGTAATTGCTAGTAAATGCGCAAGCATTTACTTTCCGTGGCGTTTCTTATCTTTGATGTAAATGAAAGCTTTGAGTACAACTAATGCGATCACTAGCCCCACCATAAGCGCCCAAGTTGGGAACATCGCCTGATCTTTTTTAGCGACGGTTTGAGTTGATTCTACTGCGATAGATGATGTTTTGTTTTCTCCGGCCATGACTTTCCCCCTACCGATAAACTGATTCGAGCATTAATACAATTGCGTAAACTGCCGCTGAAATAGGAATACAAGCTATGAAGCGAAGCCAAGGCTTTTCGTCTTTTAAGTGCATGTAGTAGTACCCAACTAGAAAGGCTTTTCCGACCGCTATAATAGTTAGAGCACTTCCCTTAGCGAGCTTTGAAAGTCCTTCTACTGCGGGAATAAAAAGTTCAACCACTGTTAAGAAAGCCAAAATCGCAAAGATAATTAAATATTCTTTGGTATGGCTTTGGTGAGCATCAGTAGACATGCATGACTCCTTATTTAGCTGGTCTATTTGCGAGTAGGCCAACATCAATCATTAATTTATTTATAGCATCTTTATTATTTGAGTAATAATTGCGAACAAATCCTTTCTGGTCCACAAGCACCAAGCGTTCGCTATGGACGATGTCCATCATGGTGACCTCTTCGCCGTTTACTTGGCCGGTCCATTTTTCTTTTCCGCTGCCCATTGGAACTTTAAAACCTTTAACAACTAGCTTATTCATTTGATCCCAATCTTTTGTGGTCAAAAAGGACCAAATAAAGGGATTACTCTGATATTTTCGAGCAAACTTATGCAAAACTTTTGGAGTGTCATACTCGGGATCGACAGTGAAAGTAACGATCGCGACATTAGTTCCAAGTCCTCTCATCCGTTTTTGTACCTTTTGAAGTCGCTCCATTTGGCCAGGACAAGTAGTCGGACAGGAAGTAAAAACGAAACTAGCCAAGTAGGCTTTACCTTCTAAGTTTTTACTACCAAAGGTCTTTCCAAATTCATTGATTAGCTCAAACTCGGGCACCTTATAAAGAGGCGCCGGAGCTGGTGGCAATTCTCTCAACATCGACCGAACTAAAGGATAGCCAAAAGCTAGGCTGACAAAAATTAACCAAAAGAGCTTTGAGAAGACTAACTTTTCAATTCGATTATAATCGCGAACATATTTGATTGAAGAACTGCTGGTCATTTCTAGTTGGCCAACCTTTGCATCATTGCTTTTCTTTCAGCTGTGTCTTTCAAATCCATGAGAGAGCGAACGTAATAAGAGACGGCCCAAATTTCTTCGTCCGTTATAGTATCATTCCAAGCAGGCATTCCAGTTCCACCAACACCCACTGCAATTCTTAAGTAGAGTTCTTCAACACTTGAGGCTGAACGAACAGAGTCCCAGGTAAAATCTGGAGGAAGAGTCATCACTCCGTGCTCTGAATCTTGTGGTTTAGACTGGTACATATCGTCATCAAAGTCAGTAATAGACTCTTTTGAAATTTTCATTGAAAGCCGATTCAACTCACTCTTTGTGACGTAGGCCTGGTGACAACTTTGGCATTGGGCAACTATATGATAGACGCCTTTACCTTTTTCAATAGCCGCAGCTCTATGAGCTAGACCAAAGGGATCTTTTGTCGCTACAACTTGAGTTCCCAGAGTCTTGTCTTTGCCTATCCAAGTTTCAGGAGCAAAAGTTTTAATATACTGAATGACAGCGCCCATCTGCTGGCCTTTAAGGTCCCAAGGAAGCATCGCTGTTCCCTTCAGTCCGTGCCTTAAACTTTTCTCGATAGAGGCGTCGTGAGGTAAATCACCAGAGGCAACATCACCGAATTTAATAATTCCTAGTTTAAAGTTACGAGGGGGAACTCTCATTCCCTTGGCTGCAACACCAGCTCCGTCGCCTTTAACACCGTGGCATGGCATACAGGATTCAGTGTAAATCGATTTACCCATGTTCAGAGTGCCCGAGGTGACATGAATTCCACCAGCCATCACGACATCTTCTTTGAAGTGCGTTTCTTGGCAGGAAAACAGAACTGTTACAAGCGTTGTAAAAAGTAGAACGTTTTTCATTTAATTCCTCTTAAATATTAAAGAACAAAAATTATTAAAAATATTAAAAACCAAACTATTCCCAGGAAATGCCAAAACATGCCGACATTTCGAATTCTAATAGAGTGCCCTTCAAAGGACTCTCGCGACCTAGCGGTAGGTAGTACCCAAAGCAGCAGTGCTAATGCCGCTAAAACATGAGCGGCATGGATCCAGGTAAAACCATATATTAAGGAACCAAAAGTTCCCGTGCTAGCAAAAATCCCTAGGGTCTTTAAGAAGGCCCAAAACTTTAACTGCAGGCCTAAGAAAGCTAAACCAAGTGCTAAGGTCATGCCAAACCAGCGAGGGCCTCCACTCTTTTCAAAACGCCAGTAAGTCAGGCTACTAAGAGCAATAACCACCGTGCTTAAGCCGGGGTAAAAGAGAGACAACTTTTCTACTCCAAAAGGAGGCCAGGCTTCAGCGGTTAAGCGAAAAATGGCGAAGGTTAGAAAGAGTGTGGCGAAGAGCATAGTGAAGGAGACCAAGGTAAACACCATGGCGATATTCGACACTTCTGCTGGCATTGCCTGATTTCTATCCATTACTTCTTGCAACTCTTTAAGCCTTTACCAATTCTTCGGTCTGGTATTGAAAATCCCTTCCGTTAGTTAGATTTGGGTTACCCATTTCATGGGGACCGCATTTAACCACTGGGATCTCTCTAAAATTATAGGAAGGAGCAGGAGAGGGAATCGTCCACTCAAGTGTCCCAACTTCCCAAGGGTTATCTCCTGGGTTTTCTTGCTTATCAAAAAAGAGGGTGTAGACGAAATTGGCCACGAAAAAGAGCTGACCAAAGCCCATAATAAGAGCTGATACCGTCACAAAATTATTAATTGGCATTAACTTTTCGAGAAAGTCATATACGAAAGGATTAAAAATCCTACGGTGCATTCCACCGTAACCGATTAATAACATGCCTCCGAAAACTCCATTGAGGCCAATGAAGGTTATAAAGAAGTGAACATAGGCCAATTTCTCATTAAGCATTTTGCCAAACATTTTGGGGAACCAGAAATAAATGGCGCAGTAGCCACCGAGTAGCACTGAAGCCGCCATGGTGTAATGAAAGTGCCCAACCACAAAGTAAGTATCGTGAAGGAAAAGGTCAGTAGTAACTGTTCCAAGATAAAGTCCTGTCAATCCACCAAGGCCAAAAACAAAAACCACACCGAGAGCAAAGAGCATCGGCGAGTTCATCCTTATAGAACCTTTCCAAAGCGTTCCCAGCCAATTGGCAAAAAGAATCGAAGAGGGAATTGAAATGGTCATAGTAAGAGTCATGAAGGTCTGAGTAAGTAGCGGGCTCATTTGAGTTGTGAACATATGGTGCCCGTAAACTAAAATAGAGAGCACGCTAATAGTTGTCATACAAAGAGCAGTCGCCTTGGCCCCAAAGGCTGGCTTTCTAGAAAAGAAGGCCAGGACATCGGAGACGATTCCCCAAGCTGGGAGAATCAGAATATAAACTTCCGGGTGACCAAAAATCCAAAAGACATGTTGAAAGAGTACTGGATCTCCAGAGCCTGTAGTGGCGGCGGCGCCGGCCAAGAAGAAGTGAGTTCCCATCACGCGATCAAAGATAAGCAATAGGCAACCGGCTCCCAAGACTGGAAGAAAGATTGCATTTAAAATTGAAGTTAACCAGATTCCCCAGATTGTAAGTGGCATATCGAAATACCCCATGCCTGGAGCTCGTAGCACAATCACTGTCGTAATATAATTAATGGCACCCATTGTTGACGAAGCCCCTGTGATAAAAATAGCAAGGGTCCAAAGGGTTTGACCGATTCCGGGACTACCGACCAAGGTACTTAGGGTCGGGTACGAGGTCCAACCACCAGCGGCGGCGCCAAGCGGAGTAAAAAGTCCCGCCAAAATAAAAATACTGGCCAGGAAAAAGGTCCAGAAGGAAAGCATATTAAGCGTCGGAAAGGCCATGTCGCGGCAACCGATCATTAGTGGAATACAGAAGTTCCCAAAGGCCCCAATCAGAATGGGGGTTATCGCCCAGAAAATCATGATGGTTCCGTGCATAGTAAAAAGCATGGCATAAACGTCGGGAGGAATAATGCCGCCAGTTTCTGGAAACATCAATGGCCCAATAATCGGAAAAGGCTCTCCGGCATTACCAAGACTCCAGCGAATCATCAAGGCCATCAATCCACCTACAAAGAGGAAGAATATCCCCGACCAAAGAAATTGTTTACCAATTACTTTATGATCATAAGAGATGATGTACTTTGAGATAAATGTCTTTGGCTTGGGGTGAGCGTGTTGTTCGTAAAAAGCCATATTATATACTCCTAAAAAAATTCAATTGTTTATTAGTAATTCCACTTCCAACCCCAGAACATGTCTGCGGTAAGGATTTCTTTTTGCTCAGATGATTTTTTCTGAGCCTCAACCAACCAATTATTATATTCTTGTGGATCGTAGACGGTCATCTTGGCTTGCATTCTATAGTGATAGGTTCCACACATTTCAGCGCAGGCAATATCGTAAACACCAGGCTTGTTCACATTAACCCACATACGAGTAATTCTTCCGGGGATAGCATCAACTTTACGACGAGTATTCGGTAGGAAGAAAGAGTGGATGACATCTTTTGAAATCATTTGAAAAACAATTTTCTTTCCGGTCGGAACGCGCAGGTCATTAATTGTTATGACATCGTCATCGGTATTAAATTTACCGTCTTGGCCGGCATATCGAAAACTCCACATCCATTGCTGAGCAAGCACTTCTACTTTTTCTACATCTTCATCTTTGTCAGGAAAATTCATAAAGACATTGATATAATCATCATTTGAAATACGAGTAATATTTAAATCGATGAAAAGAAAAACTGCCACACCAATCAAAGTTACAAAAATAATTTGTTTCTTTTTATTTCCGTAAGTGTAGTAGGGCTTCGGATTCTTGCGGCGTGAATAAAGAAAAGGGAAACCGAAAAGGCAGACCAATAACAAAACCAAAAATAAAATATTTAAATTGGTGGTGTAATTGAAGAGCCAATCAATCAAGTGACCATGTTCAGAAATATCTTCTGGTGGGGCCAAGTGAAGAATCGAGTGCAATAAACCTTTGTTTGTTCCCGTCGCCATGGCCGGAGAGACAAGCAATTCTAAAAGAGAAAACATAGTTTCTATCCCTTGAAGTTAAAAAAAATTGTAAATGTTAAAAATCAGATAGATATTACTCTGAATAGAGCGATTTTTCCATAAATTTTAAGCTCTTAGCCCAGGTAAATTATAGAACCGAGAAGAACCGGCAGATAGATGATTGAGCCCCAGAAATAACGCCGCGCCCACATGCGGTAATTTTGATTTAATTCCGTGAAGCGAAAACCGCCCAAGGCCTGAAGAGTGAAGAGTCCACTAAGAACAATTGCCAATATTTGATAAGCGCGACTGGCGCCTCCGACATAAACCGGAAGTAGTGCCGTTGCAAATAAAATTAGTGTAGTTAAAACAATTAGCGAAACAGTTTTCCTAACCGACAAAGAATTGGGCAGGACTTTAATACTGGCCGCGTCATAATCTTTGGCATGGTAAACAGAAATAGCTATAAAGTGGGGAATCTGCCAAACAAAGAGAATAGCAAATAAGGCCCAGGCCATCGCCCCCATCTCACCCATTACGACAGTCCAACCCATAATTGGCGGAATCGCTCCGGGAAGTGCCCCTACAAGAACCGCCGATTCACTTTTCTGTTTCAGTGGAGTGTAGGCAAAGAGATAGAGCACAGCTGCGGTTAATCCCAGCATGGCGGTTTCAAAATTAATCCAGGCCACCAGTGCAGGAATTGAAAAGGCCAAAAGAAAGACTCCAAAATTAAGCGCCAAGTTGGGGCTCAGTCTTCCGGAAGGAAGAGAGCGGTCACGCGTTCGCACCATTTTTTTATCAACTTCTCTTTCAAGGTAACAATTAAGTGAAGCGGCTCCCATTACCACTAGTGCAATTAGGAAAAGCGCCAGCACTCCTTTAAAGAAGTAGATTTCTCCTGGGGCCGCAATCATTCCCACAAGCACAGTTACCATCACTAGTGCGCCCAGTTTTAATTTGGTCAGCTCTAAAAGGTCGGAGACTACATTGTGAACTTTTTTCTTAAAAATTCTTAGCTCAAGGGTTTTTAAATTAAGAGTTAGTTTCCAAAAAGAAGCCAGAAGTAATGCCGCTCCTCCCAGGTGGGCGGTGGTAATAATCACCCCCATATTTTGACCAACTGTCGCCAGTCCAAGTGCGATTTGTCCGAGAGTGACTACCACGATAAACAGAGGCCACAGCAAAAAGCGTTTTGGAGTATCCGGATGGCCTTTGAAAAACCAGAATACTTTATGCGCCAACGCCAGAACTAAAAGTCCCAGCAAACCGGCAAGGTAGCGGTGGACCATATGAATTTGTCCAGGCCCCATCGCCGGCCAGAGGGATTTCTCCCAGGTGGCAGTATCCATACAGAGCAAACTATTATCCCAACCAAGTCCGCAGGAAGCGCCGGCACCTGAGTGGCGCATAAAAGCCCCCAGGATCATTTGCAAGAAAACTAAGAAACCTATAAAGAAAACCGTTTGTGGCATCCAAGATTTCCAAGCAGTATTTAGTTTAGGTGAAACATGATATTGATCACGCAATTGCGAATCGAGATGGTGAATAAAAATCAAGGTACAGAAAAAAACCATTGATAGCGCTAAGTGGGTTGTCGAGACAATCGTCGGCAGCTTGTAAATAACTGTGATTCCCCCTAGCACTCCTTGTAAAATTACCATTACCAATGCCAAGGCCGACCATTTAAAAATTCGTTGGTGCTCAGCACTTTGCTTTTTCTGGCGAAAACTAAAATAAGTTAAAAGAATGGTTAAGAATCCAACCAGGGAAGCAAGTAAGCGGTGGCTATGCTCTATAAGAACTCCACCTTCCATCACCGGAAAAAATTGACCATAACAGAGAGGCCAATCGGGGCACGCCAAACTTGAGCCAGTATTGTGAACCAGGCCCCCTAAAAGTAGTAAGGTGAAAGTGATCAGAATTGTCGCGAGGGATAATCTCTTCACGGCCATAGTTTTTTCTCTCTTGATTGGGCTCGATTTATACCCATTATGACTTGGTTCGGCAACAAATTTAGAGCTTGCGGTTCCCAAGTAGTTTTCCTAAGCTTCCGTCATGGTAGAGAATCAAAAGCCCGTCTATTACGGCGATTATTTAGAATTATCCAAGTTACTCGGCACTCAAAACCCTAAAAGCTTGGAAGCTGGGGACGAAAGTCACGATGAGACGCTTTTTATCATTGTGCATCAAGTATATGAACTTTGGTTTAAGCAAATCCTGCATGAAATGGATTCTGCGATAAAAATATTTGAGCAGCCAGAAATAGAAGAGCGCCAATTATCGACTGTTAACGCAAGGCTTCAGCGAATTATTAAAATTCAGCACCTCTTGCTGACTCAATTGGAGGTTATGGAAACCATGACTCCGATGGATTTTTTAGAATTCCGCGACCTGCTGATTCCGGCCTCTGGTTTTCAATCAGTTCAATTTAGAGAAATAGAAGTCAAGATGGGCCTGCATACCGGAAAGAGAAAGTCCGTCGATAGAGAATATTTTGTCGGAAGACTTTCGCAAAAAGACCGCGACCGAGTAGAAGAAGTTGAAAAATCTTCTTCTCTCTTTGACCTATTGGAAAAATGGCTGGAGCGGATTCCTTTTACCAATAATCCTGCATTTGATTTTTGGGCGGAATATAAAGTCGCCGTCGAAAAATTAATGAAAGCTGATGAAGATATTATTAAGAAAAACTTGGCGACCCTTGGCCCGACTCAAAAAGAAGTTCAGTTAGACAATTTAAATGCCACCCAAAAAACATTCGCCAGTCTATTTGACGATAAACTACATAAAGAATTGGTAGCGAGCAAAAAGCGCCGCCTCTCCCAAAAGGCCACCCTCAACGGTCTTTTTATTCTCCTTTATAGAGACGAACCTATTCTCAATATGCCTTACCAGATTTTAAATTCTCTAATGGATATCGATGAGAACTTCACCACTTGGCGCTACCGCCATGCCCTGATGGCCCATCGACTCTTGGGAACAAAAATTGGTACTGGTGGTTCTTCTGGCCATCACTATCTCAAGATGGCGGCCGAACACAATCAAGTCTATGTCGATCTATTTAATCTCTCGACTTTTTTAATCCCAAGACGAGACCTTCCGAAACTTCCCAAGGAAGTCTTAAAGACACTCAATTTTTATTTTAACGAATCAGAATAATTAAGGCATGAAATTATCGAGGCTTAAATTATGCTCGCGATAATAAGGCACCAGTTTTTGATCTATTAAGACACTGGCCTGCTTGAGGTCTACCTCTTCAGCATTCAAAAGATTTGAACAAAGAGTTTCTAAGATCTCTTTTTGAAGAAGACCAACCCTTTGAGCAAAGTGATAAGGAATTAATGTATAGACCACCATGCCGTAGCGACTTTTATATTTTTTGGGAAATTCGTTCTCTAATATTTTCTCTACACTTTTTCTAAGCAGGTAATTTTTATCAGCGACAGAAGAACTCATGACGTTCCAATTTTCAATGGCCATATCTGCAATGGCATCATCGCTTAACTTCTGATGCTGGTTATATTCTTCTAAGATAGTTGCCCAGTCGCTATGGCACTTCATCATTTTTGTAAGATAGGTGATATCTTCAAATCCACAATTCATTCCCTGACCAAAGAAAGGCACCACCGCGTGAGCAGCATCCCCTACTAGTGCAACACTATCCTGATAGACCCAAGGATTACAGCGGACGGTTCCCAAAAATCCCTGGGGATTTTTTTCAAAATCGAGCTGGTAGTCAGGCATCAACGGAAGTGCATCCGGATATTCTGTCTCAAAATAATTTTTAAGCTTTTCACTAGAATCTAATTTTTCAAATTCCACTGACGGCATATAGAGAGTCATTGTAAAGCTGCCATCACTATTGGGAAGCGCCATCAGCATATGATTGCCCCTGGGCCAGATATGCAGAGATTTTTGATCTATCTGATAAGAGTCCTGCTCTCCTGCTGGCATAAAAAGTTCTTTATAATCGATGCCCAGAGGCTCGACTCGATTTTCCATCGCTCCAGCGTGAATACGGACTAATTCCTTCCGGGTAACTGAGCCCGCACCATCAGTTCCAAAGAAGAGATCGTATTGACAGTTTTTATGAGTGCAAAAAGAGGCCTGTCTATTTTCAAAGTCTATCGCTTCCAAGGGTTCATCAAAATAAATTTGAACCCCCTCGCGCTCCGCTAAGGTCATTAAAAGCATATTTAGTTTGGCGCGAGAAATAGAATAATTGAATTCGCTTTCATCTTTACCGTAGGCCTGAAAAGTTAACTCTCCAGTTTTTGAGTGCATCATCCTGCCATAGACCGGAGTCGTTATGGCCTTCACCTCTTTAAGAATTCCCGCTTCTTCAACTGTCTTAAGACCTTTGGCGGTAATGATAAGGTTGATTGATTTTCCGGCATCTTGCGAAATTTTGCGGCGATCGCTACGGGCCTCAAAAAGAGTAACCTGATGGCCTTCTTTGCTCATGGCAATTGCCAGCATTGGCCCGACTAACCCAGCTCCAGCAATAAGAACCTTCTTAGGCATGAGAAACTTCCTTAATTATTTGAACTAGGTCAAAAACATCGCGATAACTATTATAAAGTGGTGCCGGTGCCATTCTTAAAATATCTGGTTCTCGAAAATCTAAAATGACTCCCCTCTCAGCAAATACAGAAATTAATTTTTTAGGGTCTTGCTTCATTCTAACCGAGAGCATGGCCCCCCTTTTCTGAGCGCCTTCAACAAAAGCCGGAGTCATAATTTCGACAAACTGGCCGACATTTTCACTAAGTAAAAATTCCAGATAGCTGCTTAACTTATTTCTCTTGGCGACAATCCGGCTCATCTTGGCCTGGTCAAAAATTTCCAAACTACTTCTTAAGGCAGCCAATTGAAAAATGGGGGGATTTGATAATTGCCAGGCTTCAACCGTTGGAATGGGATCGATCTGGCTTTGCATTTTAAAGCGTGTTTCTTTATTGGTTCCCCACCAACCTTCAAAACGCGGAAGGTCCGCTCTTCCAAGATGGTTCTTATGAACAAAAGCACCGGCAATTCCGCCTGGTCCACTATTGAGGTATTTATAAGAGCACCAGACCGCGAAGTCGACATTCCAATCATGTAAGGAAAGTTCTAAGTTGCCTGCACCATGGGCCAGATTAAATCCCACCATTGCATCATGGGAGTGACCAAGTTCGGTAATTTTTTTGAAATCAAAACATTGTCCAGAAAGGTAATTACAATTACCAAGCATAATTAAGGCCAGCTGATCGCCATGTTTTGCAATTTGCTCCTCGAGGTCTTCTTCTCTTACACGAAGTTCTCCGTCACGAGGTCTTAGCTCAATAATCGCCTCATTCGGATCGTAACCGTGAAAACGTGCTTGTGAATCCACTGCATACTTATCTGAAGGAAAGGTATTATTTTCAATTAGTATTTTAAATTTATTTTTAGTTGGGCGATAAAAACTAACTAACATCAGATGCAAATTAGTGGTCAGTCCATTCATCGCCACAACTTCTTCACTCTGGGCACCTACAATTCGAGTCAAACCTTCAGTTAAAAATTCATGATAGGGAAGCCACGGGTGTTTGGCATCAAAATGGCCTTCAACTCCCAATGCTCCCCAAGCATCACATTCTGCAGCGATCACTTGGCGGGTTTGTTTCGGCATAAGACCCAATGAGTGGCCACAGAAATAAAGACAGTCGCTCCCCTCTTTAGTCTTAGGAATTTCAAATTGCGCGCGAAAATCCTTGAGAGGGTCTGCTGCATCTAGGTCATCTGCCGCTGAACTATTATTTTGACTTGAATTAAAAACGGTCATGTCCACTCCGAACAGCTCCACCCACTTTAAAGTTAATGGTTCCTAATTTTTCTACCGTTAGCTCGATATCCATCCCCGACTCGAGATTGACGGCCGGAGTTGCCGCTCCCGCTAAAACGATTGAGCCTGCCTCAAGAAATTGATCCCTTTCGGCCAATAATTCACAGAGCTGAATCACCGAAACAACTGGATCACCAGAGATTGCATTGGAGTTACCTGATTGCACGACATCGCCATTGGCCTTCATTTCCATTTTGAGATTGGCCAAGTCAATTTCTTTAAAGTCTGAAATTTTATCACCTAGTATAAAAAAAGCAGAAGAAGAATTATCGGAGATAACATCTTCCATCGAAAAATATTTAAAATGTTCATAGCGAGAATCTAAAATTTCAAGAGCGGCATAAACCCCATCACAGGCCTCTAGAACTTCTTCGCGAGTGACCGTGCCTTTTAAGTCACTAGTAAAGTGAAAGGCCACTTCCGGTTCAATTTTGGGATGAATCTTGCCTGCCATTTGAAATTCTTCACCTTCTTTGACTTCCATTTTATCTGTCAGGACTCCATAGAGCGGGGCCTCTAAATTCATTTGTTTGCGCTTGGCCTCAGAGGTCAGTCCCATTTTCATACCGACTATTCTTTCATCACACCCGAGCCTTAAGTTAATTCCCGTCTCTTGAATCGTGTAGGCATCACTGCGACTAAATTGGTCATAGCGATCACTGTATTGAGTCACAGGTTGAGCTCTAGTTCGCGCCTGAAAAAGTTCTTCGGCTATTTTCTGAAGTTGGTCCTTCTGCACAATTATTGCCTCTGGTTCTAGGATTATTGGTGGGCAGATGATATGTATTTTATAAGTTCTTTTCAAGTACAAAGGGTGACGAAAGGAGGTCCCATGGAGGATCTAGAGATCATCGACATTTCCCCGACCATTTCGGAAAAGCTTGCAGTTTTCCCAGGGGATACTGCCTATAAGAGAAAGATTTTAATGGATTTTCCTG
>JABGVH010000192.1 GCA_018646195.1 Halobacteriovoraceae bacterium | reverse complement strand
TTTATAATGAAAAAAGAATTCATGGGTCTCTAAAAATGATGTCACCAATAGATTTCACAAAAAAGTTTTACGATGGAGAGGTAACTATTGAAAATGTTGTAGCCTAACTAAATTGTCCGGAATAAAGGGGTTGACCCGGTTTCGGATTATCTTTTTTCATTTAGAGATTAAAAAGGAAGTAATTCAACGGCTTCTTTTTCCAACTGCCAGGTCGGAAAATCTTGGTGAAGTTCTTCTCCTCTAATAATTTTCTCGTAGTACCCTAGATAGCTATTCGTTAGCACACGAATACAGAATTTTTCTTCAATGTATTTTCGTATCTCCTCGCGGTCGAATGGGTTTTGTTTTATTTGTAATGTTGTAAGTAGCTCTTGATAGTTATTTACGATATGGCCTGCCATTTTAGGGATCAACTCGGGCAGAGAACCGTAGGGAGAGCCAATAACTGGCATCCCCATCGCCATTGCCTCGATAATTGCAATACCAAAAGGTTCATGCCAGCGAACTGGAAAGAGCAGGGCGTCGCAATTATTCATGATAGTAAGTTTTTCTTCTCCGCCCACCATACCGTGATTATGTATAAATCGAGAAGGAAGGATTGCCTTTCCTCCTGCTATATGTAGATGGTGCTTTGATTTCTTTGCCGCTCTTACACAATCTTTTAAATTTTTAACAGACCATGATCCTTTGGCCAAGAACATAAAATTCTCTAACTCTAGAGGGTTTTCTTTTTCTGGGAAGGGGTATTCTTCAAGATCAATTGCGTTGTAAATATAATGATTAGAACCATGGTTACGAGCATGCACCTTTGATATAAAGACAGTGTTCTTTTGAAAGAGCTCACCCTTTTTACCATTCCCTTGCAAGGTGTTTAAAACGGGATAATCTTTAGTTGGAATATTATTGTAGTAAAGATGAATGAGGTCAGTATCTTTTGGAACCTGAGCCACCCAGTTTTCTTTCATCGGTATTAGTTTTATTCCTGCAGGACCTACGATCGAGTCAGGGTGTCCAATGAGAGTTACACAATGACCTAGGCGAACGAGGTCGACCATTTGCCAATAAATTATTCTCTCAATACCGCCATATTTCTTAACAGGTAGCGGGTGATCATGTTGAAAAACAATATTCATAAGCTAATGTCTTTACCGTCTTGGAGCTCTTTAATTTTTACATATTTTAAAAAAGCACTTAAGGCATTAATGTAGCAGATATAAAATCCATTGCGACCATCGAGAAATCCTAGGAACAAAAAATAGTCTCTAACAAATTGGAGAAAAGGCCTTGTTGCAATTTTAAAAATGGAAGAGCGCTTACCATTTTTAAAAAGAGCGGTGGCCGCAATAGTCGTAAAATAGTTAGTTTGTGAAATATGATCAGTTACGGATTTGTATGAATAGTGAAGGAGATTCCCTCCAAGTTTTTTAATATTGCTATCTTTTTCCATTTCAACAATGTCATGTGGGTTTGTTCCACCCCAGCAGCCTTTGTTCTTATGAAAGAGGCGGAGTTTACGGTCGGGATACCAACCGCAATGCTTAACCCAGTGGCCTCCATAATTGGTTAATCGATTGAATTGATAGCCATCGGCCTGCCAATCCTCTTTCGCGGCTTTTATATTTTTTTGAAGTAATTCATCAAGCGCTTCATCGGCGTCTAATGATAAAACATACTCGCTAGAGGTTTCCTTCAAAGCAAAATTCTTTTGTTCAATATGACCTTTGAATGGATTCTTAATAACCTTTGCACCCATTCTAAGGCATATGGCCTCGGTTTTATCAGTTGAGTAAGAGTCCACGACGAGAATTTCGTCAGCTATATCTTTGACAGAATTTATGCAACGCTCTATGTTGTTTTCTTCGTTGAAGGCTATAATGGCGACTGACAATTTGATCATAAATAATGAATCCCAACCTGGTGTTGTATGAGTCCCATTGCAGCAAAAAAAATTCTGCTTGTCAAAAATCGGGCCATGGGTGACGCAGTTATCGGTCTAGGGGCACTTGCATATCTGCGTGAGCTCTATCCAGATTCGACTATAGTATATGCCATTCCTTCCTGGATTTGTCCTTTATTTAAGCAAGTAGAAACGGCAGCATCAGAGATTTATCCGCTTGATTTAAAGAAGGCGAGTGGCTGGTTTAGTTTACTGGCCTATATGAGGCGCGAAAAATTCGATTTGGTGTACGAACTTTTTCAATCAGGTCGTACCGGTCGTTTTTTTAGTTTAAGCCAGCTCTTGTGGAGGGCACCTTATTATTTTCATAACCACCACCTTGAAGTCGGAGAAAAAGTTATCGATCAGGGATTGATAAAGCCGGTTATTCAGCGCGACTTAGATGGAATTTGGTCACAACTGGCAAAAAGAAAAGGTGAGATACCAAAGTATTTAGACTATGCGCCAAGTATGAAGTGTATTAATTCTAGTGAAATCAAAAAGCGTATAATTTTTGGCGTGGTGGCAACTAGAGATACTAAGATGTGGCCATTTGAATTTTATGTCAGGTTAGCAAAATTAATATTAGAAAAATTTCCCAATTATCAAATCTCGATTCCTCTTTCTCAATCCATTAGAGACACAGAGTGTGAATTAGAGTTGATGAGGCTCGGACTTCCTTCAGAGGTTGAATTTGTGCGTCAGCCATTAGAGTTTCTTCCAAACTTTCTTAAGGAAAGCCAGCTCTATATTGGGAATGATACCGGCTTAAAGCATATCGCCGTAGCAGTAGGCTTGAAAAACTATACTTTTTTCGGTCCCGAGCCTCCATTAGAATGGCATCCCTATGCAAAAGAAGATAACCCCTTTTTCTATCGCGATAATTTAGAGTGCCGTACAATTAATGCTCACTACTGTGGGCTGAATAGTTGCGATAGTATGATTTGTTTAAATCAGATTTTACCAGAGACTGTATTTGAAGCTATTCAGGGAGAATTTTAATGGGTGATCAGCTCTATAAGACTTATAAGAAGGCATTGTCTGGCTTTCCTATGCCCTTAGCTTACCTGGATATGGATTTTCTTGAAATAAATATCAATCAAATTTTAAAGCGTGCAGGAAAGAAAAAAATTAGAATCGCAAGTAAGTCGATTCGCTGCCGTGAAATTTTAAAATATTTACTTGAGTCTAACCCTGAGCTGATTGAAGGACTTATGTGTTTTACTGCCCAAGAGGCGACGTGGCTTTCTAAGAATGATTTTGATAATTTATTAGTTGCATACCCAAGTTATAAAAAGGAAGCTATTTTCGAAATATGTAGCGAGGTCAAAAAAGGCAAGAAGATCTATTTAATGGCCGATTGTTTGGAACATTTAAAAAACTATCAGAGGATTGCGGCGGAAGCAGATGCGGTACTGCCTCTCTGTTTAGATATTGATATGTCCTTACTGATTCCAGGTTTAAACTTTGGCGTTTTTCGATCGCCCTTGAGGAACGACAGTCAGGTGGTAGAGCTAGTTCAATTTTTTGAGGCCAACCCAAACATTAAACTCGCAGGAATTATGGGTTATGAGGCTCAATTGGCAGGGGTAGTCGATAAAAGTCCTTACCAGAAATTACTCAATGGATTTATCCGGCTACTCAAATGGTGGTCCCGTAGGGACTTCATCACTCGTCGACAAGAAATTGTTCAATACTGTGAACAAAAACTTGGCAAGTTGGAATTCGTTAATGGGGGTGGTACTGGAAGTATGGAGATTACCAGGCAAGATTCTAGTGTTACTGAAATTGCCGTAGGGTCTGGCTTCTATTCCCCTGTGTTATTTGATTATTATCGTGATTTTCAACACCAGCCGGCGGCAGGATTTGCGATTGAGGTAGTTCGGAAACCTCGTGCACATATGGTGACTTGTCTAGGGGGAGGTTATGTTGCTTCTGGAGGACTTAGTCGGGATAAAATACCTCAGCCTTATTTACCTAACGGGTGTGCCCTCACGCAAAATGAATTGGCCGGGGAAGTCCAAACTCCTATTCTCTATTCTGGAGTCGAAACGCTGAATTTAGGAGATCCTGTTTTCATGAGGCATTCTAAAGCAGGTGAACTTTGTGAACGTTTTAATCACCTTCATTTGATTAAGAAGGGTGAGCATTATATGACCGTCCCCACTTACCGTGGAGAAGGTCAGGCATTTTGCTAAAATATCTTATTGAAAATTGGCGTCTACAGCTATGAAAGCTTGTCCACCAGCAGTTGGTGAATAGCCGGGCTGATTATTTCCATAAGCACAGCCTTGATTTGTGGTGGCAGTTGAAACAGCTTGCCAGAATGTGTTTCCACCTTCAATGCGATAAGTCTGCGTATCTTTCTTCAGATACATGGCCTGTATTCCATTGGAATCAGTTCCCATATAAAAAGTCCCGCAAAGGGTAACCGCATATTGGCTTGCCTTCTGTGGGTTTGCGAGAGGATCAATTCCACTCTGTCCACTAGACCCATTACTTGGATTATCTTTGTCACTTCCGCAACCAGCGACAAAAGCTGTTAGGGCCAAAATCATAAATAGTTTTAAAAATGTTTTCATTTTCTATCTCACTGTTGGTTCACTTAATTTTTCAATTGGTTAGTTGCAAAATTGAGACCAGAAAATAGGGACAAATAGGGGCTTTTTAGGTGCTATTTTGGGGAATATAGGAGTGGGCTGTCTAAACTTTAGACAGTTTAATATTTTGAATTAAGCGAGAGACCTTTCTCGTAGAGACGATTCATCGTTTGGTAATCAATATTGAAATGAAAGGCCAACTTGAGTAACAGGTTTAGGACCACTTGTCGCCAAATACCATTTTTTTCAAAACGGATGGCCGAGGTTTTAGAGGTATAGGGTAGTAGTAGGGGATGGCCAGATTGCAGAAGTTTTTGGCAGATTAAGGTATCTTCAAATATCGGAACTTTTGGAATAGGGTTCTTACGCGGCAAAAGGTCTTTGTGGAAAAAAAGACAATGATCTAAGTAATAGATGCCATTGATTTTCCCGCGAACTTCATTTGAATACCAGGAAGTAAAATTTAGAAGATAATGATTTTTGTCAAAACTATGAGTCAAGGCTCCCCAGACTTTCGGGTTCTTGAAATTTTGGATTTCTCGAAAAACCTTAGTATCTATAATGGAGCGGGGATGGTGTAGAAAAATAATTTCACCCTTGGCTTGCTCTATTCCTTGATTGAGCCGATCCCCTCTTGAATCAGTTAGACAGGTTAGTAGCTTTGCTTGATGCTTCTCAATGAGCTGGCAGGTGCCATCATTGCTTTGGGAGTCTACACAGATAACTTCACAATCATTTAGTCCTTTGAGGTTTTCAAGAATTGTCGCCAAGAAGCCTTTTTCTATTTCATTAAAGGTAGGAATGATGATGGTTATAAGCATAATTAATTACGCGATTACAAGCTTAACTTTCTCAACAAAGGATTTCTCATCAAATGGCTTTATGAGAAAAATTTTAACACCTTGCCTCAAGGCCAGTTGTAGTGATGCCTGCTTAACTTCCCCCGAGACAATAATTACATTTCTTGGGGAGTTTTCTTCATTGGTGTTGCTCAATTTTTCTAAAATATCAATACCCGATTTTTTTGGCATGTTGATATCTAATAGAATTAAACTAAATTTTTGATTTTTTAACTTAGCATAACCAAGGGCACCGTCATTTGCGACGACGATGTTCCGAAAGATACCGAGGTTTTCACAATAGAGTGATAGAACCTCGCAAACACCAGGGTCATCATCGATAATTATTACGTCTTTATATTCTGGGTTCAATACCTAGTCCGCTATTTTTCTTCTATTATAGCGGGGTTAAAGTGCTGATGCCAAGGTAGGTATAAACTTAATACCTATTTTAAAGGCATAGGGAGAAAGCTTTTCACCAAGAACCATTGAACTTACATGAACGATTTCAGCCATCTTGTATCCAGAATCTGAGCTATTGCTCTGGTCTAGTATTTTGATTTTATCACCTGGGTAAAAATGAGAGAACTCTCGCTTGTGAATCCGAAAGGAAGCGCCATTGTCTGCTAGATCGAGAATGGGACTATCAAAGACTCGCTGGGGCCTATGTTCCAGTTCAAAACACAATTTTCGACCGGTCATGAGGTATTCATCACGAGGGGATAGGCGATTTTCTCCTAATAGAATTTTTTCTGGAATTTTAACCTCCAGCTCATAAGCAGATTGGAAGCAAATTTGGCTTTTAAATATAACAGTACGTTCTTTTTCGAAGAAATAAATAGGCTTGGCCGAATTGAATTGGAAAATAAAATTCTGTCTTGGATGAAATTTGATGACTCCATTGCCAAGAGGAAACTTTGTCAGTGAGGCTGGCAGTGATACCTTACCCCCATCTCGATCCTGCCATAATGTGACATCACGTTTTTTCAAACTTTCTTTTAAGCGCTCCAGAATAAAGCTGGGACGCAATTCTTCTCTGAGATTGTGCTCCATACGATTACCCCTAAATTTTTCTGATTCTTTTCTTTGTCTGGGAGGGATTCCTCCGTCCTATTTATAATGCAATAGGAGGGCCAAACAGTAGGGTATAAAGGGTTAATATTGAGAGCTTTAGGAATCAATTTTGACGAATTTTCTAAAATTGGGGAAATCTTCGACAACTTTTAGTTTTAATTCCTGACTAAATTATTTTTACCTAGGAACCTTGGCCAAGTCATTATTATAATAGGTCAACTCGAGGTATCTATGGAAAATTTTTGGCTTTTAATACAAGCAAACCCGTTCTATTCAATTTCTGCTGCAATTGGAGGGCTAGTCGTACTAGTCGCAATTTATGATATTTTTATTCAAAAAAATTATCCCATCATTCATAATTTTCCGGTGCTAGGTCATATTCGTTATTTTATGATTTTGGTAGGGCCAGAACTTCGGCAATACTGGGTGGCCAATGATAAAGAAGAGCTTCCTTTTAATAGGAGTGAAAGAGAATGGATTACAAATAGTGGTGATAAGAAAAATAACACTTTTGGATTTGGGACTAGTGAAGTCATTTACTCTATTGGTTATCCGATAATAAAAAATGCTGCCTTCCCATTTCCGGATGCCAAGGCTTTTCACCCCGGAGGAGATCCTTCGGCCATCCCTTGTATTAAAGTGATGGGAGAGGCGCATAAAAGAAAACGCCCTTATCGACCAAAAAGTTTAATAAATATTTCAGCGATGTCATTTGGATCGTTAAGTCGCAACGCTATTAGCTCCCTCAATAAAGGGGCCATATTGGCAAATTGCTACCACAACACTGGAGAGGGGAGTGCCAGTGATTATCACCTGCTCGGTGCAGATTTGATGTGGCAAATAGGAACAGGCTACTTTGGCTGTCGAAACGAAGATGGCAGCTTTAATATTGATAAATTGAAAAAGAAAGTTGAAGAGAACCCGCAAATACGAACCTTAGAGATTAAACTTTCTCAAGGTGCGAAACCAGGCAAGGGTGGAATACTTCCCGGTTCTAAAGTTACAGAAGAAATTTCAAGAGTTCGTCAGATCCCTCTAGGACGAGATTGCTATTCTCCCAATTCACACTCTGAGTTCTCTACCCCTGATGAGCTAATCGATTTTGTTGAGAAATTAGCTGAGGCCTCGGGAGTTCCGGTTGGAATTAAGGCGGCAATTGGTAAATTAGACTTTTGGGAAGAGTTGGCCAAACGAATGAAAGAGAGAGGAGAGGGGCCAGATTTCATTACGATAGATGGCGGAGAAGGAGGAACAGGGGCTGCCCCTTTAACTTTTTCCGACCATGTATCGCTACCTTTTAAAATCGGTTTCTCTCGCGTTTACAATATTTTTCAAGAAGCAGGAATTTCAAAAGACATAGTTTGGATTGGCTCAGGAAAATTAGGTTTTCCCGATCGCGCAATCATTGCTTTTGCAATGGGGGTCGACCTTATTCATATAGCCAGAGAGGCGATGATTTCTGTCGGCTGTATTCAGGCCCAGAAATGCCATACCGGAGAGTGTCCTGCAGGAATAGCCACCCAGAACAGTTGGCTGCAAGCAGGTGTAAATGTAGAAAAGAAGTCAAAGGCCTTTGCCAATTATATGCAGAGTTTTCGAAAGGAGCTTCTTTCACTTTCTCATGCCGCAGGTTATGAGCATCCGCTGCAGTTTACAGGTGCTGATATTGAGTTCTCCAGCGGAGTGAATAAGTTTAGTCCGTTAGATGATATTCTTTGCTATAAGCGAGACAGCGTCGAATTTACAACCATGCGAGACTATTGCGCCGAATTTACAGACTGAATACCCACAAATTGAGGGCACTTAGAGTGCCCTCAGATTCTCATCTCACAGCTAAGTAGCTGTAACTTCTAAGATTCCCCACTGAAACTCCTGTCAGCGTTAAAATAAGCATGAGATCCACCGATAAGTAGAGAGCTATGGTCCGAATATTACTGGTTCTTAAATTGTCACTTCTCCTCTCCTTTGCAGCTCAAGCAAAGGTTGCCAAGGTGATCATGATCAAAGGAAAGGTACTCGAAAAAACCATTTCTGGCGAAGTAAACAAGCTCGCGAAAGGGGATTGGGTCAAAGAGGGAAGCTCATTACAAAGTGCCGCAGGCAGTTTTGCAAAACTTCTTTTCATAGATAAGTCTCAAATCAATTTAGGTCCAAAAAGCCAGATGCTTATTAAGTCTTTCCCCAAGGATAAGGCAGGAATTATTAATTTAATAAGAGGAAAAGTTCGGGCAAAGGTTAGCAAGGACTACCTCAATTTAGATAAAAATAAATCGAAGCTCTACTTACAAACCGAAACTGCCGCAATGGGTGTCCGGGGAACAGATTTTCAGGTCATCTACAATCGCAAAAATAGAGTCACAAATCTAGTGACCTTTTCCGGTGAAGTCGCGATGGCCTCTTGGGGCCGCTCTCAATTTCGCAGTAAACTCGATCGCTCCTCAATAGAAGGTTTTTTAAACGATAAAAAGGCGGTACGGGTTCGAAGGGGTCAATTTTCTGGATCAAGGCCAGGAGAAAAACGACCTAGTATGCCGGTTAAAATTTCTCCAAGTCAGTTCGATTCTTTAAAGAAGAATGATACTGGTCTTAATCAGAGTAAAAATAGTGGAACCCAGAAACGTTATCGCTCTGAAGTTCCTCCCGGAGTTGATGGCCAAAATTTTGTCAGTGATGGCAAAGGTATGGCCGGTAAAATGCAAGCGACTATGGGAGAAGGACAGGCCAAGAGGGTAATGACCGAGATAGATAAAGTTGCCAAATCGCAACTGGAATCTGCCCCTCCTGCGGAGGGAATGTACGAAAAAAGTACAGGAACATATGCGCCTCCAGCGGGAGGATTAATTGACGATAAAACTGCTCTCTATGTGCCACCACCAAAAGGTAGTACTTATGATGAAAATGCAGGAGTTTATGTTCCACCTGTAAATGTTGGAACCTACGACAGAGCGACTGGAGAGTATGTTCCTCCGGCAGGTTACAAACTGGCCAATACTGGTGACTTTATCCCTGTCGCCACCGCTGCCGGCGGCCGAGGACCTGCTAGTGCCTCTGGAGGACTTGTTGGAGGCATGGCCCCACCTAGTTCAATTCAGGTAGGGGCACCCAACTTAGAAATGGATGGCTTCACTCAAGACCAGATGATAAGGGAATTTCAAAACGACGTTCATAATCAGTATAATAACGCCCCTCCGCCGATTGGAGCCGGAACGAAAACTAGAGTAAAAATCCAATTCACTGTCCAGTAATCATAAAGCTTACCCAGCATTAAAATTTAAACTATAATATTCCTATGAGACTAGGCATTATCTTGCTCTTTTTGAGTTCATTTATTTGCTTTTTACAGGCTCAAGAAATCGTACGTGAATCTGTAAATCAAATCGCAAGCTCCTCTACAATGAAAGAGCTGGCACTTTTTTACAAATTTTATCGAACCGGGAAATACTCACAAGCTTTGAAAGAATTGAAGAAACTTGAGGGGCGTCCTCGGATTAGGGGAAACCTGCCTTACTTTAGAGGAATGTGTTACAAGAAGTTACAGCAATATGATGAAGCAATAGAAGAGTTTAAAAAGGCGATTCAAAACGGCGACCGGACAAAAGGCATTTTCTACGAATATGGGCAAGCACTCTACGCAAATAATGAATTAGAGAGAGCTCGAAAAGCATTCGACCTTTCTTTTAAGCGCAATTATAAGGCCCCTTTCTCACTTTATTATATGGCCCAGATCGCAAGCATTATCGAAGATGCCAGCGCCACTAAAACAAATTTTGTAAAAATTATAGAAAATAAAAGGGCCGAGAAAAATATTTTACAAGTCGCTTATTTTCAATTGGCAGAATTAATCTATAACTTAATCAAGAAAAAATTTGATCCTCATAAATACGTGCAGAAATATGTAATTCCTTTACTGGACAAAGCTTATGAGGTCGATCAAGACTCTGCCGCCGCCGTTGATATCTTTAAGCGAAAAGATGAAATCCTAATCGCCCATAAAATTCACCCCTATGTCATGGTAAATGGGCGAAAAGTTTCTCGTAAGGATATTGTTTTAAATTTTCAAGGAACTTATTCTCAAGATGATAATGTCACTTTGGAAACCGACCTGGCCTCTACTACAGCTACAGAAAAAGCCTCTGCAATATACAATGTAGATGCCTTTATTAGCCGCCGATGGATTCACAAAAAGAGATACACCCTTACGCCAGAGTTTAGGATTTCTTATACTAGGTATGCTGAGCAAAATGTTCCTGAAATTTTTCAAAATGATACAATTTCCTACGCTCCTGCAATACGGACAAGTATTGATCATAAATTTTACGGCAAAGAGGCAACCTTTCTTTTCGACTATGAATATAACACTACCAAGAGAGATATTAATCAAAGTCATAAATTAGAAAAATTTTCTGATACCTCGGCATACTCGATCGGTCAGAGGATTAAGCTACTCAAGAGAGGGGATACCACTTTTAAAATGAAGTTTGAGACTTCTGATAACTTTGACGATGCCGCCGACGCCACCGCGACAATTTTTTCAATTGATCATGCCGAGCCAACCCGAAAAGGTAACCTCTTGCTTTTTCTATTCCAGGCGAAGTACGAGACCGTACAAGATAGCTTATTTAGTACTGACTCTTTTCTCTTTAGAGCAGACTATTTAATTCCTCAGATGTGGGGAGGTAAATGGGGCCTTAACTTTGGAGCGGCACTGACTTTCCTAGATACTAAGGAACAGAGTGAGGCTAGGGATTTAGAAAAAAACTTTAACCCCAGCCTAAAATTAAGCCGTTATATAGGCCCTCGTTTTGAATTATCGTTGCTCTATGAATACGAAAAAAATATATCCAAAGATAAGGAAAACAACCAATATACAAAAACCGTTTATGCTTTTGATCTGGCCTATCGCTTCTAACCGCCTCAATTACCAAACTAATAGTATCAATTAAAAAAAACTCAATATTTTCAAGACCCTGCCCGATAAATAGGTGAGATGCTAAAGGAATTCATAAAATACTTTTTATTAGGACTGGGAATCGCCGGTTGTTCGGCCACGACTTTTGTTTTGGACGATTTTAATCGTGTCAGCTGGCAAAAAACTGCCAATGCGCAAACCCCAGAGCAAGTCGAAAAAATCGGACGTTCGCCCGCGGGCATACTTTCTTGCCAGCAATTGGCGACAGGGATCATACGCAAGCAAGCGCTTTCAGTATTAGAAGTAGAGAATTCAGGATTCTATACTCCAAGCAAATAAATTTGGAGAAATCATGAAAATTGTCGTTCAAAGAAGCAAAGCTGCAAGTGTCTCTGTCGAAGGTAAAACTGTCGGTAAAATTGAGAGTGGTTACGTTTTACTAGTCTGCTGTGAAAAGGGAGATAGCGAGAGCACTCTTAAAAAAGCCGCCACAAAAATCATCGAGCTAAGGCCCTTTCCCGACGAGCAAGGGAAGATGAATCTAAACTTAGCTGATTATGGGGGGGAAATTTTGGCGATTAGCCAGTTCACTCTCTCATGGGATGGAAAGAAAGGTAATCGTCCAAGCTTTGACAACTCCATGGCGCCCGAGAAAGCGGCTCTTTTCTTTGATAAGTTCTGCGAGCTCTTAGAGCAGCACTCCAAGGTCTCCAGAGGGCTATTTGGAGGCAAGATGGAGGTCAGCCTAACCAATTGGGGGCCTGTTACATTTTCTCTTTCATTTCAGTAAGTTAAGAGAAATAAGTAAAAAATATTAAAGCTTTACGGCTAATACCCGACAAGAATGTAAAAGTATAACTCTACCCAAGGGGGGAACCCATGAAGAAATTATTTATGCTTTTGGCACTTAGTGCGTTTGCTGTAGGTTGTGCATCTGGACCAAATCGTGGACCAGCAAGTAGCGATCCTGCGTGTAGCTTGGAAAAACATCCAAGTCAGCCACATTACCGAGTACTAGTTGGTGAAAAGCCATATAACTCGTACTGGTATAAGCATCAGGACGCAATGTCTCTTATGAACAAGTTTGTTCAAAAAGGGAAGTGTTCAGGACAGTAAATTTTTAGGGAAATACTTTCTGAAAAGAAAAGGGCCATCTTAGGATGGCCTTTTTTTTTACCAATAGCCGCGATCTTTTCCCCAGCGAATAGACTTTTTTAATTTCTCTCCTTTTGGGATTACAAAAAATGAACCGACTAGCTCATATGAGCCCTCTAATTTGTCGTAGATGCGACCAAAATATCCTTTGCTTTTTTTTCCAGGAATTTTTATAAAATGCATAATAACATCATCTTTATTTTTAAGCACCATTCCCCTGCAAGAGCCAGAACCTCCACCTCCATGGGATTCAGGGTGCTGGGCCTCAAATTTATCTTTTAAATAAAGCCCAATATTCGAGCGAAACTTTACTCTGAGTTGAACTTGACCATCTTTACTGTCGCTAGTTTGCTTTACACTTATACTAAGGGAAGATTCATTTTTAGTATTGGTTCTATAGTGGCCATGAAATTTCCCTTCATAAGGTCTAGTAAAAGTCTTTGAAAAAGATTTCAGCGCTTTTTGATAGGGGAACCAAGTCCATAGTTCTGAATGGATGTCGTGCGGGAATAGGGCCTGAGGATTTCTTAAAGAAAAGACCTTTTTTGAAAAATTAAACCAGGATTTTTTTTCTTTACTGCTGCTCAATTTATTATTGAGCCCAATTTTTCCTTTCTTTAACTTCTTTCGGCATTGGGCGAGCAGCTGATCGCTTGTACTTTTATTACTTGGATTAGGGTCACCTGAGAGACCATTGTAATAGACATCTGGGCCATTCTCTTCAGTTTTACAAAGCTCATCAAAAGAAGAATTTTTAGCGGTTAGCTCTCGAAGCTTAGTACGGTCTCTAGAGTTCATTTTAATACTTAAGTTTGCCAAGAAGAGCTTGAATACTTTTTCTAGGATATCTTGGCCTTTTTGAAAGCGCTTTCGTGGATCTTTCAAATTTTTATAATTATTAAAATCGTCGTCGACTAAATTTTGGGCGGAGCTTTTAATTTGTTCGTAATTATAGACTTTGCGTTGAACCTCTTCAGCAATGATTGAATCATCAGTAGGAGGTGCACCGCTGATAACCCAGTAAGTGGTGGCCCATCCAATAAAAAAGAATAAGGTACTAAAAACCGCAATTCGCATAGGGGAATTTTATCTTAATTACTTTTGCTTTGGATAGCGTCGCGTGCAGAATTTGCGGCAGGCATAATTAGAAGAAGCGCTATATCCGTAGTGGATTCCTGCCCGGTTTGCTCGTAAATCGGCCCATTCAGCATTTCCAAAGCCTAGTAGGTCAGCGAACTCTTTAAGGAAGCCTATGATCGCGCTTTCGGCACCACCACATTTTCGGGTTAAATAACAGGACATCGTGCAATGTTTGGATTTATCGGTGGGAAGCTTCTCAACATCTCTTTTGTATTTAAAAGCATAATAAGAGGCGCAAATAATCTTCGGTTGGGAGCTCTTACTTGCCATAGGACTGGCCTGGACCTGACCTACGAGCTGCAAAAAAGCCGCTAAAAAATATAAGATCACTACTAATTTCATGTACTTACCGTGGTAATTCTGTTTATTTACCATTAATAACACGCGTGTTACCGTTTTCTCTAAGAAAGTTTTAAAACATATAATTATTACGCCTAATCACATATCAAAGGAGTGAATATGAAATCATGGCCGCTAGTACTCACAAGTTTATTCATTTTAACATCATGTAATGAAATGGCTGGAAAGCTAACTGTCTCTGAAGACCTAACCCTCGGAACCCGTGGTGGGGATGAGCAAATTGCAGTCGGCGAATACAATGCCGAACTAAAATTTAAAAGCAAGAAGAAATTAATTCTTTCTTTTAAAGAAGGGGAAGAGACAAAGAAATATACCTTTAGAATCCCTAAAGGAACTGAAATTCCTACTCGCAATGGTTCAATTGCTCTTAGTGCAAGCGACGTAAAGCAACCTTACGATCTCGCTGGAACAGTGGCGACAGCTGTTACCCGTTCAGAGCAACGTTCAGGAAATGAGACCTGTACCTATAGAGAGCGATATACTCGCTGTACTGTTGATCAAAATGGACGCCGCCAATGTTACACCGATTATCGCGATGTTCGTGGCTGGCGCTTCGTACGTTATCATGTGAGAACAGATACCCGCACATTAAGCATTAACCTAACTACTCCTGGTCAACGTTTTCAGTCAGCCCAATTTGCAGGCGGAGATGTAGAAAAATTTAGAATTTACGAGTACACTGGAATTTGCCGATAAATTAATACAATTACATCTAGGGGCGATTTTTTTATGACTACAAGAAATAAAAAAATCGCCATCTTTTGCAGCTTTTGCGTCTCCATTTTATTTGTCTTTCATTTTTTTGTCGCCAAAGACGTTTTAGTCCATGTTTCTCCTCTCGCCCTCGGTGGCTTTCGAGGTTTTTTTGGGGGACTGGTCATTCTCTTTTTCTTTCGAAAAGAGTTTGAACTCCAAGCTATTTTAAAATTTAAGTGGTACTTGCTTGGGATTGCTGTACTGGGATTTTATGTCAATCAGATACTCTTTCTGTCTGGGCTTAAGGATACAAGCCCGGTTAATACCTCCGTTATTATGAATACCATTCCTCTCGCTACAGCGTTGATGGCAGTGGCCTTTAAATTGGAGGCCTTTAGCTGGAAAAAAATGTCTGGAGTGGCACTTGGATTTAGCATGATTTTGATCCTGACATTCTTTGGCACAGAAAAAAGTATGGGGGGGGTTTCGATTGGAGATCTTAAGATATTTGTTTCTGTATTGACCCTTTGTGCGGCAACTAATCTTGCCAAAATAATCTTCCAAAAAGGCTTTTCTCCCGGGTTAGGTAGTGCCGCCATGCTGCTAATAGGAGGATTTTTGCTCTTGCTAACTGGCCATGACGAGCTTGGTGGCTTAATCAATTATTCACAAGAGAGTTGGCTTAATACTGGAAGAATAGTTTTCGAAGTTTTTATTTCTACGGCACTAACATATTATTTGAGTTTTAAAGCACTAGGAGTGTTAGCTCCTAGTCAATCGATGATCTTTATCTATCTGCAGCCGCCGTTTAGTGCTGGGCTAGAATACTTCCTCTATCACAAAACACCACATTGGATTTTGATTCCAGTCTTTCTTGGAGTGGCAATTTCAGGCTGTATCGTGGTAAGTGCTGGATCAGAAAGTAAAGCCGATTCCCACTGAAATTCGCTGTACCGTTTCTTCAGAACCGCTATCAATTAAATTATCTAGGAATACTTGGGTTA
>JABGVH010000177.1 GCA_018646195.1 Halobacteriovoraceae bacterium | reverse complement strand
TCTTTGATTCTTGCGGCACCAGGAGGTGCATTCTTAAAGCCTGATTTATTATTGGCATTGCCAACGATTCCGCCGACGCCTCCTTGAATTTTACTACGATCAGAACTGGCACTACCATCCGAGGCATCACCATTGGTTGCTGAATTATTACCGTCACCAGCTCCACCAGTGGTCGCTCTTTGGATACCACCGATAGTGATACCACCGCCACCTTGCATCCCCACTCCACGGCGGGCCAGAATGGCGGCACAGCCTTCGGCATTAGGATTGGCAAGACACTCACTTCCAGTGAAGTCTTCTTGTTCAAATCCTTGAAAAGTTGGTTCGTCAAATTTCTTAATCTTATTAACTGCGTCTCCAATTTTATCCGCCTGGTTATCTAAGATAGCGGCATTGGCCAGCTCAATTCCCATTTTAGTGGCAATCGAAACTAACATTGATTTCATTTGGTTCCGGGCCTTCTTATTTTGAATGAGGGCATTTTCATAACCATCTGTAGCTCCTGCTACCCGAGCACAAAAACCAATTCCAGAATCATTTTTTCCCATCAAAGGCTTGGCCTTTAATTCACCACCAGCATCAGTGATTTTTGAAAGGTATAAGTCCCCCTCCGGTAAAGTTCCAGAGCCATCTGCCTCGTCATCATCACTTGAAGAGTCGTCTTGATAGTAAAACTGTTTCCAGTTCAGTTTCTTACTCGCATCTCCACCTGCATCAACGGTGACATCGGCATCTTTACTTCCATCGTTAAATTTACCAGTAGCCGAGCTACCAAAGTAATGCTTTCCATAGAAAGTCTTCATAAAATCTAAGGCTTGGTTGTAGCTATTATCAAATCCAAGTGCCATACCTTGGGCAAATGTTGCCTTACAGGTGGCACGAAGAGTTGAACGTTCCGGCATGGCCTGCATCATACCCCAAAGAGAGGTTACTGCGGCTCCATGAAATACAGCTCTCTGATTGGCCTGGTCGGCCTGCTTTGAGATTGAAGATTTCTGTGCTTTAAGACCTGCAGAGGCGTCCATGGGATCCTTTGTGGCATCTTCAAAAGCGTCAGAGTTATGAATTTCTAAGTCTACTTTTTGGGCCACGCCGGCTGCCACTTCTGCTACTTTGGCAACGTTGTAGGCAGTCACCCAACGAGAACAAGCGGGGTAGTCTTGAGTAATGGCACCTTCAGAAGTACATTTTACTTTCCCGTCTGCGGTGGCGATATTGGCATCTTTACCACCGGCATTTATAGTCTCATCATCATAGTCGTGATAATCCATCATCGAAGCCAGTGCTGTACAGGCCAAGTGATGGTTGCGAGTGTCTTTTATTCTATCGGCCATTTCTTGCAGTTTTGGAATTAAGGCCTGTCCAATCACCGCTCTCATTTCCTTACGAATTGTTGGTGCGTCTTTGCCTTCCCAGCCTTCAGTGGATGGCGTGATACCCGCCTCTTTTAGTTCTAGACAATCGGCACACCAAATTCCTGGTTTGTCCCAGGGAAGCTTCTTCGCTCCTACTCCTTCGGGGGTAGCAGCTTTGGCAGTGTTATAGGCCTTATTAAAAGCTTTATAAATGACTCGGTTTGAATTTCTAATTGTTAAAACGAGGTCCCCTTGCCAGACATCTTGGTAGGCAGAACCTTTAGTATCAATTCCCTTAGGTCCAACGAGTTTTGACCAAGCCTTACCGGCACGGAATTGGCATTCTTCAAAAAACTCACCAGAGGCAAATTCTTGAGATTTATCTTTTCCACCCCATTGTTGAATCATTGGAACATTATTGGCATTGTCTCTTAAGCGCATCTGGCCACTGTAATTGGCCTTCGTTTCTTTATGGCTGCCACCATTGCCATCAGCTTCGTCTTTTTCTTTTGGATGGCGAAGGTAAATTTTTGCCAATTGTATAGCTGCTGCCGCTTCTTCAGCAGTCGCTGCTGCTAAAGACGATGCAGCTACATCAGCTGGTTTTCCGTTACACATAACTTTTCCACGCTCAACTTTGGCGGGCGTTATATTGCCACATTTTGAGGCGGCATAAGCATCAGGAGTTTGGTTACAGCATTTCTCGGAGTTTAATAATTTATAGCGCCGTACTGTAGAGTCGCCGGAGACTACATCTGAGCCTTCACGACATCCAGAAAGCTCGACATTGACGTTTTCAGCACCGCCACAAGTTGCAGCGGCCCTTCCTTTAATTTCACTGTCAGTAAATGTCCCAGTTACTCCTCCGCCTTCAACTTCATCTTCATCGCTTTTTGCAGTACATTTCCCTTTAAAAGATAACATGGTGGAGCTTTGGTCAATCTTTGCAATCCCACCAAGGTTTTGCATTTCAGCTTGAACTTTATTAAAAACGTCGTTTGTATCTCCACCAGCTACTTCAAAACTTTTTCCACTATCATCATCGAGAGTGAAAATAGTGCCATGAGATTCAGTCAATTGGCAGCTTCCTGATTGGCTACAAATATCACCTCCAACTGTTTTGCAGAGGTTTGCTCGGTTTTGCATGGCCGTGGCCATATTCATTTGGGCTGATTCGAATTGAGCCTCATCTGAAGTGCTGGCCCAAACTACTGGGAAACCAGCAAGGAGCAAAAGGAAGATCGTAGTACTGAGTAATCTCATAATTCACCAACGGTTTTAGTACGTTATGTATTTCTAATATTATACGTCTGATTATCGGAAGTTCTTGAGTAAAACTTGAGGCTTTTGGTCGGATTGGCGTAAAAACGACACATCTGGTTGAAATTGGGAGGGTTCTTATGGATTTTCTTGCTTTGAATGATGTAAAATCGGGGGTCTTAAGTGCCACAATTGCTGGGAGTAGGTTTGTATGTCGTTGAAATTTGAATATGCCCTCAAAATTCTTGAGAAGCACCTGGATAGCTTTGGACACGTCAATAATGCCACCTACTTAGAGCTTTATGAGGAGGCCAGGTGGGATTTTATTGAGAAAAATGGCTTTGGACTTGCCCATATCCAGGAGTGCCAGCAGGGGCCGGTTATCTTGGAGCTTAACCTGCGCTTTAAGGCCGAGCTGGTCAATCGTGAGAATATCGTAATTGTCAGCCAACACCTCGAGACGGTGGGTTCGCGGCTGATGCTGATGTCCCAGAAAATGCTCAAAGAGGATGGCACTATTGCCTCTGAAATTGAGCTTAAAATTGGTCTGATGGATATGCAGGAGAGGAGGCTGATAAAGGCCTCTCCCGAGTGGCTTAAAGCGATTGGGGTGGAGTAATATTGAGGATAAATTGCTGAAAAATTTGTTCGCGATTGGCCTTTACAAGCTCTAGCAGCTCAATTTCTTGGGCGTTAACACTTCCTAAAAATTCTTGAAAGAACTTAAAGTCTAGTTGTTCCCGGGCGCTGATAGACACCGGTGCGTAGCTTATATGCCACATCTCAGGGGCGACTCCGCCTAGGTCGTTCTGGTAGGGACGGAAAAAGCCAAAGGCCTGGTCTGTTTCTATTTTATTTGAAAGCCAGTCGTGAAAGGGACCGAAGATACCGTCTGTAGCCACTTCATTGGGAGTTAATTCGACGCTGTAATTTTGATCGGGCAGGGCATTTTTGTCGTAGACATCGAGCTCACTTCCCCAATGATGTCTTGAAAAACCGGGCAGTGCCGACCAGCGCAGTATTCGCCACAAGACTTCTTCTTTTGAGAGGTCTTGATAGTCGAGCTCTAGGCCTTGGTCGGAGAGTAGTTTCCTTTCCCCCCGCGCCTTGGCGTTCCAGATTGTCAATTGACTTTCAAAGGAGCGAAATGAGCTAAGCACTCTGAGGTCGAAGCCCGCCGCCTGCGCCTCTTCTTTTAAATGAATGAGTGGAAGTTCTGCTTCTTTGTGAAGGGTTATTTTTAATTTATGACAATAGGTCAGGTGTTCTTCGTTTAGTCCTGTCAGTTGAAATTCTTTCATGAGGTATTATAGGTCCGATTCGCCTTCTTCTTCAAATAATCTTTGGAGTCCACTTTGAGTATAGCGATTTGAGATGATTTGCCAAAGAGAGGCGTCATCTCGGTTGACGATATCGTTGCCTTTAAACTTGTATTTCTTATCCATGAATTCCTCGCCACCGAGCTCGGTGACTTTTGCGCCGTCCTCTACAAAGTTGAATGCAAAGGCCTTTTTCTTCTTACTGCCACCTTTGGCGAGACCTTTTTTCTTACCGCCTTCATAGAGGGACTTAAGGCCGGCCTTCTTTTCTACTTTTGCTAAGGTTTCTTTTAGAGCGGGAGGTCTATTTCCTTTTGCAATCGCCCCGACATTTCCTGAGGCGGCTTTTTTAAGCAGTGCTGGAGTAATCTTAGATGAAATTTTTCGCTCCTGCGCTCGTAATGCTCCGGCAAATTTCTTTGGCCCAAGGTTTTTTGCAAGTAGTGCTTTGGCCTTTTCTAATACTTTGGCGGCCCTGGCTGCGGATTGGTTGCTGCCAGCAGTATTAACCGAGGCAGAGGAGGTGTTCCCACTTGAGATGGAGTCAACCGCTTTTGCAAAGGTTCCGACACCTGCTGTTTGTGCCAGACTGCTAATTTGTCCTTTGGCGATGGGGATTTTGAAACAGGCATTCCTACCGGTTTTCTTGTCTTTGAACTTGCGGCACTTACAATCTGGATCGAACTTTTTATTCTGAGTCATACAGCCAATTCTTGGGCCAGTTCGTTTTTTAGAGTAATCTGATTCGGCAACAAATAAATTTTGATCTTGGCCGGCCCATAAGTTTTGACAGATATCAGAGTTCGTTCGCTCTGGATTTCTTTTATTGCCGGGTAGGTTGCAATAGCAACGAGGGGTCGACATATCTTCTCTTTTTCCGATACAGGTGCCGGCCATAGTCTCTTCAAATTTGGCGATAAGGCCTTCAATGACTTTTATATTGTCGCCAGCATCTTCGATGGCGTCGACAGCTCCTTTTCTTAATTTAAAGGAGTAGCCCGCTGCCAGTACACTGACGATACCGGTGGTGATCGCTTCCCCTTTGGCGCATTTCCCGTCGGCTATATTGGCGATATCAACCACCGACATCACGGCGGCAGCACCGTAGCCAAGTAACATAATTGTGTATTGAGTTTTTCTCTTCTTGGCGAGTTGTTTAACTTTTTCTTGCTGTTCTTTTAAGAATTCGAATGAGGCGACTTGGGCATCAAAGGGATTAACTACAGCAGAGCTATCTCCATCGTCATCTTTTGAAAATTGTTCTTGGTAAGTATTAGAGAGGTCTTCGAATTCTTCTTTGGCCTTTTTGACAACCATATAATCGTAGCCCACTCCTACAACCGCAGCACCGGTGGCGATGGTTGAGCTGGTACAGGTTTCACCACTGTCACTGAGGGCGACTCGCCCGACATTAATCAGTCCTAGGGCGGCTATCACACCGTTGAGGCCCATTGCCTGCTTGCCTTCATCTTTGGCAATTTTTGAGGCGTCTCCAGCTTCACTTTTTGCAAGGTCGTCATGGCATTTTAACTTTGCTTCATCACTAGGGTACTTTTCATCGTCAGCACATTCTTCTACAGCATTCCGGTCTTCAAGTGAGGCTTGAGTGGTAATGCACCGGTGGAGGGCACAATCCCATTTTTGGCTGGTTTTCTTTTCGTCACAGCTTTTTTTCTGTGCTGCTAGTGCTGGGTCAGATTCAGTACAAGCAAAGGATAGGGGGGACCAGAGAAACAGCAGCCCCATGAGCATGGCGATTTTGCCTAAAAGTGATGATGGTAAAAGCGGTGTCTCTTTCATATTGATGGACCTATCCGTTAATAACTATTTAATTGCATCTCTAGTATAAATCTAAATAGCCTAAAACATTCAGTAAAATATGAGTCCTATGGCCATTTTGCTAGCTAAGCCTTTGATTACATGAAAGCCGGGTCGCTAGACAATTGGTCTCCAGGAGGTCATTTATCGCCAAGAAAAGACGGCAATAGGCCATCAGGTCATCGAATTCCTTACTTAATTTACTAGGCAAGGGACTTTTAAATTGTGTTTGCTTCTCCTGTATTTCCTGGTACTTATTAGTCTTCCAATTTCATCGGCCTTATCACGGAGTGATTAATGAGACGCATCATTATAGTACTTTTTTTAGCGCTTTTTTCACAAAGTCTATTTTCGCAAAATTTAGTCAGTCTCGACCCCTCAAAATCTCTAGAAATTAGAGCAGGGGACGTTATCTTGCTGCCGCTCTACTGTTATACCTGTGAAATTTTAGAATCTGAAACGGGATCACCTTTTTCTCACTCTGGGGTTGTTCTAGAGGATGAAAGTGGAGACTTAGTAGTGGCCGAAGCGCTCGGAGATACTCATTGGGTTCCTCTGGCCGAGTTTTTAGGTCGAACCGAGAAGGAGAAAATGGCGGGGCTCTATCGTCCTAAAGAATTTCCTTTTCTTTGGGCCCGCGATCCTGAAGGATTTTCTAAATTTAAGATTAATCTACGCCGCATTTTTCGCACCAAATACCTAGGCCTTGGC
>JABGVH010000092.1 GCA_018646195.1 Halobacteriovoraceae bacterium | reverse complement strand
CCGAGGTAAGCAAAAGTAATAATGATTCCGACACTCTCTCTCAAGAGAAGGTTTTTTGGCATCGCCATACCAAGACCCTTGACCCACACAAACTCCGACAAATTGACGTTGTAGGCTGCTAAGACTTTATGAAAATCCCAAAACTCAAAAGGTCCGTAAAAAGTCCAATTGGGTCCCCGCAGGAAAACTCCAATAATAATCAGATAAACCCAGAGAACTAACCAGCCGTAAAGAAATCCCCACATAGCAAGTGGACGCTCTTTCATAGTGAAGTAGCCGTTCCCTTTTGGATTGGTATCAATATAAGGAATAGCGATAAGTCCCACTAGGATAATTCCAGGAAGAACCACACCGGCCATCCAAGGATCAAAGTAAACCAACATTTCTTGTAGGCCTAAAAAGTACCAAGGGGCTTTCGCCGGGTTTGGTGCCCAAGTTGGATTGGCCGATTCTTCAAGAGGTGCCTTAAAAATAATCGCCCAAATAATAAGAAAGGCGGTGGCGGCGATAATTGCAAAGAGCTCGGTATAAACCAAGTTAGGCCAAGACCAGACTTTCTCACGATTTTCTGGAGTGCCTTCAATTGGACCCAGTCCCTCTTCGATCCGTTTATCGTTTTCAGCGCAACGGTGAAGGGCGTACCAAGTTAAAAAACCTACTGAGCTCATTAAAATACTGATTGGAATATTATCTGGCCAAGTGACAATCGCCCAGAAATTTGAATCGAGACAGGCCCATCCAACAGCTGGAATTATTATGGCAAGCGAGATTTTTAAAAATTTGGTGGAACCTACTATCCGGTAGTACTTCATCATCAAGTAAAACAAAACCGTTACCAGAGGAAACGAAATAATAGGATCTGCTATATAATTAATAAATTCTTTCATAATTCGCTTTCCTTAAACGAAAATTATTCTCTAGAGCGGAGCTGAAATCCCACCATCTTTTCTTACTCTCCAAAAGTGAATGGCAATCAAGACCGCCACGACACAAGGAATGAAAACACAGTGAAGAATATAAAAGCGCAATAGCGCTGGCTCGCCTACAAAGCGTCCTGCTAATAATTGAAACCTGACATCGTTTTTATCAGAGACCATTACAAAGTCTCCGATCTGAGCAAGCATCGCCCCAGGTCCGCCGTGTCCCATAAAAGGAGTGGCCCGTGCCATATTCGATCCAACAGTAATCGCCCAAATGGCCAATTGATCCCATGGAAGTAGATAACCGGTAAAAGAGAGAAGAAGAGTTAGTACTAATAGAATTACACCTACCGACCAGTTGAATTCTCTAGGTGGCTTATACGAACCAGTCATAAATACTCTGAACATGTGAAGCCAGACGGTAATCACCATTAAGTGAGCCCCCCAACGATGAATCTCGCGCATAATACCAAGAGGCACATGTTCTTTTAAGGCAATGATGTCATTGAATGCGTATTCAGCAGTTGGGCGGTAATAAAACATTAAAAGAACGCCGGTCACTGTAAGCGCTAAGAAAATAAAGAAAGTAAGTCCACCCATACACCAGGTATATCCTAACTGTACTCCCGATTTCTTAAGCTTAATTGGATGTAGGTGAAGGAAAACATTTCCTGCTACAACTGCCGCTCTGTTACGAGCGTTATTAGGAGGACCGTGACGGAAAATCGACTTCCATACCTGGGTCTCTCTAACTTTATCCGCAATACCTTTTTCTGCCATTTCTATTCCTTAAACTTAAACCGCAATGAATGAATCCGGGTGATCCCATTGACCTTTTTCATAACGATACACTTTTGTTTTATCAACTTTGACTGCTCCCTCAGGAGTCAGAGAAATTTTATAACGTTCTAACGGGCGAGGAGCTGGCCCTTCAAAATTGACACCTGAAGGATAATATCCTGAACCGTGACAAGGACATTTGAATTTTAATTCAGCCGGCAACCAGTTTGGAATGCATCCTAAGTGGGTACAAATATTCGACAGCGCAAAAAGTCTTCCTTCCTGCTTAACCATCCAAACTCCGTAACCATTTTTCCAACGTTCATCGACACCCTCTTCATAGCTGTCAGGATTGCCAGCGACAAAATCCATCTCTGGTTCAAAATTAACGTTGGGGTACGAAAAACGAAAAGCTAAACTTCCAAGGCCAGCGCAAGCGGCGGTAAAAGCAATCCAGCCAACCGAAAGGTAGCTAAAAAATTCCCGACGGTTCAGACTAAGCTTTTGAACTTCACTCATGATTATTTCCTTAAACTAAAATACAACCAAAATGGCCCACAAACTGTCGGGCCAGTTTCCTAAAAATTGCTGCAAAAATCAGTAGTTAGATTATGCAGACAGTACCTCATTTTTTCAATAGAATTAGTGCTTCTTTGGCCTTTATTGCCACTTCAGGGTTCTTTTCATTAATTATGATTTGACCAAGAAATGCATTCAATTCTGACCATTTATTATTTCGCAAAGCATATAAAACATTTAATTTTAGGCTGCGGACCTGATTGGCATCAAAGACTGCGCCTTTGATCGGAGCACCATCCAATAATAGTATTTCTTTCAACACAGGCAGGGCGGCGCTATTTTTGTAATTAATCAATGAAGTAGCGGCGGCGTAGCGAATTCCTGCGGCTTCCTCTGCCAAGAGCTTTTGAATCTCGCCGTTGGCCCTAGGAT
>JABGVH010000214.1 GCA_018646195.1 Halobacteriovoraceae bacterium | reverse complement strand
GACACAGGGATTTTCAGTCCCTTGCTCTACCGACTGAGCTATCAGGGCACGATTTCTAGGTCTGTTTAAATTAAGGGAGGAGGCATTCATAGTCAATTTAAAAGTATCCGGAAGAGCTGGAATTCAGTAATCTTTAAGCATGAATCATAAAATAATTAAGGCCAGCTTGCCTTACCGCGATCAAGAGACTCAGGCCTTGCTATTCCTGCCGCAACACACGGAGCCACAGCAGAGACTGGCGGTTTTTAGTCACGGGTATACTTCACATAAAGGTGACTTATTGAGCTGGGGTAATCGATTGGCCGAGGAAGGCCTGGCTTCAATTATTTTTGACTGGCCTGGTCATTACTTGGGCAATTATTCTGAAGTAACAGACTTAGATCAATTCCAAACTTCGGCCCACCGCCTCTTTTTCGAGGCCTTCTCCGTCTTGCGAAAAAATTGGGAAGAGCTCTATGGTGATTCCTTTAATCAAAACTCCCCTATCGTGCTCGGCGGACATAGCCTAGGCGCACTATTAAGCCTCTACGCAATGACCTTGCCTGAATTTTCAGATTATAAAATATCTGCCGTCTGCGTTGGGCTAGGAATTACACCTGAAGGTGAAGAGCACCTCTTTCAATCAAAATTTTTCGAGAAAACGATGGAGGTTAGACAGCAGCTAGTTAGTCCGGCACTTCATCCCAAGAATTTTCTTCCATTAATAAATAAGCTCAAGTTAGAGCTGCCTAAACTTTCTGGCCCAGTCCATTTAATTACCGGTGAGAATGATGTCATTGTTGGGAAGAATGGTTCAGAAAGACTACTGTCACTTCTAGAGTCAGCCGGTAATAAGGTTAGCTTAGAAAAGCCCAAGAACCTCTCCCACCATCAACCTGAATTAGCCGCCACTACCATTCGAAATTTTCTTAGATTGTAAAAACAAATCCAGTAGACAGGGCACCACTACTAAACTCACTGCCCTTTTCTCTGGAGATAGAGCGCTTGCCCTCAACTAAAATTTGATAGCGCCAGCGAGAATTTGAAAATTGCCATTCATACCCAAGTGCCAAATCGTAGGAACCTCGCCATCCATTCAAAGGATTTTCAAATTCCTCATCTCGCCCTCCATCACCAAAATAATGAGCGCTGATTCCTGCTCTCAAAAGAGCATAGCGGGTATGAGGGGTCCCCAAGGGGATAAGTGCTAATTCAATGCCGAATGGAACTTGGTAATGCGAGAGGCTAGCAGGCAACCCGTCTTTTTTAGTTTGAGTTACTAGAGAATATTGAAGTCCTGTGTACCAACGTACCCAAGAGAAGAGATGATTTCCGTAAAGAAATCGCCCTCCCAAGTCAGAGGAAGTTGTCCGCCTAACTCCATCTCTGCCACGCGTAAATAAACTTTCTCCTATTATATTAAAATTTAGATAGCTTGCTTTCGAAGAACTATAACTTGCTGGTAAGTTTTCCTGAACCGACTTAACCTGCCCTTTAATGGGAATGTTCTTCCCCGAATCCAAAAAATTAAGAAAAGCCTTCTTCTCTCTTTTATCCCAGCTACCCTGTTTTTTTAAATTGGGAATAGCATAGGCAAACTGAAGTCCCAAGATGGTAGTTAAAACAAAAATAAGTAGGCGCTTTGAGTATTGCATTGGACTTCAACTGTATTACAATGAAGCAGGCTTTTAAAGGTTTATAAATTGAAAAAATATCTTTTGCTATTTCTTTGTTTGCTGGTAAGTTCGCCCGCTTATTCCCTTTCTATTAAAAAGGCACGGCATGCGCTTGTAAGCAGGACTATGGACTACCTGGCCATCCCCTACCTCTGGGGAGGGCAGAATCCAGAAACAGGACTCGATTGCTCAGGTTTTGTCCAAATGATCTACAAGAAAGAAGGTCTCAACTTACCAAGAGTCTCCAGGGACCAATTTCGCTCCACAAAGTATTTAAAATTCAACCAGGTTCTACCAGGAGACCTGATATTCTTTGCGATGAAAAGTCCTGGTACTGCCAAGGTAGACCACGTTGGAGTTTATGTAGGTAAAGGATATTTTGTCCACGCGTCTTTTTCTAAAGGTATTCATATAGACCGCATAAACAATCAGTACTATTACAAAAGGTTGGTTGGCATTCGAAAATACAAAGGGTTCTAATCCCTGCAATTTTTTAAATTTTTTAACATGCCTATTCGACCGGTGCGTTCAAGAGCGGTGCCTTTAAATTCCCTCTGATATTTCCTATTTGGCATCTTCTCAAGATCTTTTATAATTTTGTCTTTTGGTGGTACCAGAAAAAAAGATTTAATTTTTTGGAATTTCTCACCCTGGCTTTCGGCTATTACTTCTTCATCAAACCGAAGTAAGCGTTGATTCCAAGGGCATACATCCTGACATATGTCACAGCCAAATATTTCGTCACAATTTTCGCCGCCAGGAATAGCATCAGCGTCCTTGAAGAGTTCTATCGTGTAAGTGGAAAGGCATTTTTCAGCGACTATCTGTCTACTTGTAATATCTATTGCCCCTGTCGGGCAAGCAGGGATACAGGCCCGGCATTGGCCACAGTGATCAGCCTCTAAAACAGTATTTTTTGATGGCCCAATTTTTTTATTTAAAAGCAGCGAGCCTATTATGGTATAAGATCCAAATTTTTTTGAAATGAACATTGAGTTTTTTCCAAACCATCCTAGTCCTGAGCGGTAGGCTAGATCTCTCTCTAGTACGGGATGTATATCCAGGGTTAGCGCACATTTAAGTCCTGGTATTTTAGATTCTAGCCTCTCCCTAATACTATTCAGCTGATCTTTGATTTGATGATGATAATCATTGCCATCAAAACCCATTACATAGCTGGCCATCTTTAACCCATTACTCTCATTTGAATTATAAAATTTTTCTAAATATTGTTTTTCTTTTTGATAAGAAAATAGAAAAACTAAGGCCGATTGAAACTCGGGAAAATAATTTTTCAGGTCACGGCGTTTTTCTTTACGATGATCTGATAAGTAATGGAGTGGTAAGTGCTTACCTTCTTCGACCCAGGAATTAAATTTTGAAAATGAATCTGGTATTGGATTTTCTGTACTGCCCCAATCGACTATTTTAAATTCTTTTAATTCATCGCTAGAGAAGAGTGATTCAAGCATTTCAGGTTAAGTATTTTTAGGGATAATTTCAATCGCCCCAGTTGGACATACCCGGATACATTCACCATCCATAGGGCAATGAATGATTTTGTCTCCATCTATCGCGGTTGAGTGATACTCGTCATTTATTGCGTAATAGATTCCGTGTGGGCAAATAGAGATACAATTCTGACAAGTTCCACAGATAGAGGTATCCAACAGAATTTTTTTCTTCTCGTCTTCCTTTTTAATAAAGGTATCAGAGCCATGATTAGTACTTGGACGGTTTTTTATAACTTCAATTTTTACTGAGTTTGCTGAGCCTTTGGAAAAGAACTTGCCATCCCCCCGAGTCAAGACAACTCTTTGGCCATTTTTTAATTTAAATTCGTCTTTTATTTTTTCAATCACCTCTTTTTGAAAATCAAAATCGTCTTCTTCTGCCTTTTCATTTAAGAGGTAGGGTGTAACCCCCCAAAACAAACAAACTCTACGAACAGTATCAATACTATTGGTAACTGCTAATACTTCCTTATTAGGTCTGAAGGCGGCAATTTTACGACAAGAATGGCCACTTTCAGTTACAGAAAGAATTAATTCAGCGTCGACTTTCTCTGCCATCATAGAGGCTGCTACCATTAAGGAAGCATTGACCGATGACAAATCCATATGCCTTAAAAAGGGTCTTTCTTTGGGAGTTTTTTCAGCCTCACAAATAATTTTATCCATCATGGTGATGGTTTCAGTTGGATATTTTCCCGATGCAGTTTCACCGCTAAGCATGACAGCGTCAGTTCCATCCCAAATTGCATTGGCCACGTCCGAGGCTTCGGCCCTTGTGGGAGTTGGATTTTCAGTCATACTCTCGAGCATTTGAGTGGCGGTAATAACGGGAGTTTGGTGCTGGTTACAAAGATTTATAAGTTTTTTCTGAATAGAAGGGACGTTGTGATTTCCCGCTTCTACTCCCATATCGCCCCTGGCCACCATGATGACATCTGCCACCTTTAAAATAGAAAGAATATTATCGACCGCTTGAGGTTTCTCTATTTTTGCAATTATTGGAATATTTTTTTTGTATTTATGAAGAAGGTGTTTAACTTGTGAGATGTCTTCAGCTCTCTGTACAAAAGAAAGTGCGATATAATCTATTTCGGTACCAAGTCCAAATAGCAGGTCCTTCTTATCCTTTTCAGTAAAGGCCGGAGCAGAAACTACGCAATCTGGTAAATTTATGCCTTTATTAGACTTAAGAGTACCGCCTGTAATTACCTTTATTTTGTAAACATCTCCATCCCTACTGATGGCCTCTGCACTCAAGAGTCCATCATCAAAAAGAATCCGGACACCATCTCGGCAATCGTCGATTAACTTATCGTAGACAGTTGGAATATAGCGGCCACTATATTTTTTTTGATAATCTTTTTGTTTAGAAGAGCTGCCAATAACCCACTCTTCACCTGCTTTTAAAACCAGTTCTGCTGGCAGTTTATCGACCCGAATTTTTGGGCCCTGCAAGTCCATTAAAATTGCGACTTCTCGTCCTACCGCTCGTGAGGCCTTTCTAATGGTAGTAATAAGCTCTTGATGATCTTGATGGCTACCGTGGCTCATGTTGAGACGGGCGACATTCATACCGGCTTTAATAAGCTCAATAATTTTGTCTTCTGAAGAAGAAGCTGGACCTAATGTGGCCACGATTTTAGTTCGACGCATGTGACTTTTAAAGTAGCATGGAGAACTTAAAGGGACTAGGCTCAATTTTTACGGGATGTGTTAAACTTTCTTTTGTGAGATGGTATCGCGCTTAGCAGCGACTTCCTGAGAATCAACATTGGCCTGACGGAGCTTTTCCATTTTAACTTCATATTGACGCTTCATGGTTTCTTTTTCGAGTGTGGCATTGCGAGTAAGGCGATCGAATTCTGCTCTCGCCATGCCCAACTTCATTTCCATCTCATTTTTATGTTCTTGCCGTTCAGTGCCTATTTGCGTTTCATAGCGTTCCGTTAGCTTATCAATATGGCGTTCAGAGCGATGCTTCACCTTTGAAAGCTGAAGATCAAATTTATCTTTTGATTCCGTTAACATCCTTCGCGCCACTTGATCTTTTTGTTCCAAGGCCTGGAGTTGCTCTCTACGGTCTTGCTCTTGCTTACTCGTATTTATAGATGTTATTTTTTGAACTTGCTTGGCACTATTTTGTTTTTGCTGCCCAATTCGATAGTCAAATAAATCTTTTTGGTTGGCCAATTGGCGTTTGCCTTTATCAATCTCTTTTTGCATTGCAGATTCTTTTTTTGCATAATTATTGAGCATCTCATTTCTTAGTTTGGCGCGGTCGTGATGGGCGTCAGTTCGAACCTTTGTAATATAGGCAGTTTTCTCAGTTCTATATTCTTTTTGGGCATCGGCCAATACTAGTTGCTTATCTTGATTAAGCGCTGAAATTTGTCTTCCCATTTCAACTCTTTGCTTTTTAAGTGCATCACTACTCGATTTCTGATTATCGATTGCCCGATTCTTTGCCTGGCGATCAGCGGTCAGCATTTCTTCTTGGACCGTTTCAATATTTAATTGATTTTCTTCTTTCAAGCGTCCCATATCTTTTATTCTAAGATCGCGAATCTCTTGATCTTTGGCGGCTAATCCTTGTTCAAAATCAAAAAGTCGTAAATTCTGCTCTTCCTGATGTCCAACATTTAAGCGCTCTTTGGCGATGTGGTCGTTATATTTTTGAGTCTCAGAGTTTCGTTTAATATCATCAATATGGTCTTCATAATGATCTTCCATCTGACGCTTAACTTGGGTTAGGCGCTCTCCCTGCCCTGCCGTTATCAGCTCGTTTGTACGTCTTTCCATAGTCAGGCGGTCTTTACCAAACTTAGTCTCGAGGGATCTTTTCTCTCGAATTGATTGGTCTGCTTGGTGCTTTCTTGAGGCTTCATTATTTTTAGAAATCCGGTCCGTCACCCCTTGAAATTGCTTCTCGGTGTCCATCCGCTCTTGCGTTTTAGATTTCTCTAATTGCATCAAGCGTCCTCGGTGATGATTTGTCATTTGCTCAAGGCCTTGTTCGTGGCTTTTACGCATAATATTCATTTCATCTTGGTGCTTATTGTTCAGCTTATTTTTAGTTATATTGGCATTTTGAACTAGCCCTTGCTTAACTTTGCGGTGGCTTGAGAGAAGATCTCGTTTTTCATCATTTGAGTTATCTCTATATTTTTCAAAGCGGTCTTGAGAATTTCTCTGCATTGACCCTAGCTTCTCATTGAAATTTTTTGATTCTTTTGTGAAGTTGCGGTCAAAACGTTCTTTTGCGGCTTCAAGACGGATACCTGTAAGTTTATCTTTTTCCTTTTTAGAGGTGTTAAAAGACTCACTCATTTCACTTAAAGCATTGTCATAATTCTTTTTGGTCACAAAGTGATCTCGGCTATGACCTCTTTTCATATTATCTACGTTGCTACGATAATTCTCTTGTTCTCGCTCTAAGGTATCGTTAAGTTTTTTTGTAGCGAATGTTTTATTCTTAAGATTGGCCTCTTCAAGCTTCCCTTTCTGTTCGAGAAATGACTTGGTTCTCTGGCGGTTTTGAACTTTATTTCGTTTATTAATACCTTTTATTTCGCGCTCATTTTGGCGTTTCATATCTTTTGCAGCATCGCGATATTGATTGCGTGCCTCCGAGATTTTCTTAGCGTAATTTTCGCGAACGTCCATTAAACCGTTTCCTTCCTGGAATGGGTTCTAGGGGCATAGTATCCCCGCTAGTTTAAAGTATACCTGGAAAGGAGGAGAAAAATCGCCAGTGGAAATTTCTTCCACGAAAGCGATACGAGACTAAAAAGGTTGGTCTATTTCTTCAGTTCTTGGTCTATAAGCTCACTGAATACGTCGACCGGATGGGCGCCATTGATCATTTTACCGTTAACAAAAAAGGTCGGAGTCGACTTCACGCCGGAGGCCTTTCCATCTTCCATATCTTGCTTAACTTGAGCGCGAAATTTTCTTGAATCGAGACAGGCAGTGAATTTTTTCCCATCAAGCCCTATCGCCTTGGCCGAGGATACTAGCCCATCTTTGGCGAGCTTACTCTGATCTCCAAAAACTTTATCGTGATATTTCCAGAAAAAACGGCTGCCCTGTTCGTTAGCACAGAGCCCTGCTTCGGCGGCTAATTCGGCATGGTTATGAAAAGGAAGCGGAAAATTTTTAAATACAATTTTTACTTTCTTTCCGTACTTCTTTTTAATTTCACCTAGGATTTTTGAACCTTTTGCACAGAAAGGGCATTGAAAATCTGAGAACTCAACTAAAGTTACCTTAGCATCAGATTTTCCAGCAGTCGGGGCGTTGTCACCAATCACAACATCAAAGAAGGGGCGACTAGGCTTGGTCATATAGACCTCAACAGGATTTTTTCCGGTTTTCTTATTTATCCATGATTCAACAGCTAGTTTCTTAGCATCTACCTCTAGAAAGCGAGCAATTCTTTGGCGAAACTCTTTATTAATATGTTCAGCAGGAATTTTTCGCTCTTTAATAAAGGCGCCAATTTGCTTATCACCTATCTTTACGCTACTAGCGATATACTTGTCGAGAAACTGGTCATTAGTTAATCCTTTCTTGCGCTTATCCTGCTCCATCAGCTTTTCTAAAACGAGGGCACGTAGACGGTTGTATTTAATTTCATAGACTTTCATTTCTGCTTCGTAAATATCAATTTCAGCGCCTTTTAATAGTTCGGCTTCACTAATTTCGACGCCCCCTATTTTTGCCACGACACCAGTTCTAGGAGCTGGCTTTGTAATAAAATTTGGTTTCGAAGCGACTTTCTCAGAACAGGAAATAAATCCAAAGGCCATTGCGGTAATTGAAAGAAGGGAAATTAATAAGTGCTTGCGATTCATCAAAGTGTCCTTTTAAAGTGAGTTTGAGAGCCTATTCTACCCCCTAGTGGGACATTTCCTCAATGAATTCTCGGTATTCTCCCGAGTCTTCTAATAGTTTTTGATGACTACCAGCGGCTATAATTTCTCCTTCCGCTAAGACAATAATTTGACTGGCATGAATAATTGTCTCCAAACGGTGGGCGACAATAAAGGTCAGACTCGACTGCTGTATCAATAGAACCACTTTGCGAAGCGCCATTTCCAGCTCGGAGTCTAAAGCAGAAGAGATTTCGTCAAATAGAACGATCGTTTTTTTCAGATAACAGGAACGGATAGCGCTAATCAACTGATTTTGCCCCATCGATAGACTGTCTGGGGAAATTGTATCGCTTGGATTTATCCCCCATTTTTCTAGATAGGGAATTTGACCCACTACCCAGCTCCAAAATTGATCAAATTTCTCAGGCCGCTCTTTTGACAAGGTAATATTGAAAATTAAGCTTTCACTAAAAATATGGGAATCCTGGGACACAATGCCGACGCATTCTCGGTAGGCAACGATATCAGCGATATCGTCACCTGGAAATTTTCGCTTGTCCCCATTTTTATCGTAGATGGTGAGTTCCCCTCTCGTGGGGATTAGATTTGCCGCCATAATATTTAAGACCGTAGACTTACCACAACCAGAATTTCCTACCAGCCCAATCAGTTCACCAGGAGCTCCCGAAAAAGAAATATTTTTTAACCGGAATCCTTTCTCTAACTCATCTTCACTACTAGGGTATTCAAAACTCGCTATATTCACATCTAATTTCTCAAGCTCTAATGGCCTTGACACAGCATTTTTAGGAGAATAGAGACCGGCGACTAAGTCAGAAGTAAATTCGTTAATACGAGTAAGCCCTGTCGCTGCCCTTTGGATATTTGTAATCTTTCCTGCAACTGACTTTATCGGATTTATGGATTGCTGGATCAGGTCAACAATTACTAAAATTATCGCCGCTTGCGTAATTTGACTATATGGAAAAATAAAAACGACTAGCGCCAGTAGTATAGGATAGAGAGATTCCGCAATAGAGTAATAACTAGCATCCCAAACATTTGCCTTTAGTTGCTTATCCAAAAATAAGTTAAACTTAACAGTTCCTGTCTTTGAAGCGTACTCTTCGTTTTTGTTAAAGTAAGCTTCTCCCAAGCCCCCAACCACGTTGGCGACTGCCTGTGAAACTTCACCTTTTGCTTTCCTCACTTGATGAAAATATTCTCTCATAAATTTCCCCCCCCAAATCAATAGGACCGCTGCCAGTAGTTCGAATCCCGCGAGAAAAAAACCAGAGAATTTATTTATTTTTATAAAAGAAACAAGGAAGGCCGAAACAAAACAAATATCAATTAAAATACCAAAAGCACCAGAAGTGACTAATTCCTTCAACGCCGTAGTGTCGCTCATAATTCGCGCGATGACCTCTCCTTGTGGGTAGCGATCAGAAAGAGAAATTTCGTAACTTAAAATCCAGCGCTCATAAACATAGGTACGAGTCTCAAAAACAAGCTTATTAATATATTTATTAGTAGTTAATTGATAAATTAAACGATTGGCATAAAGCATCAGGTATATATACCCAAGCTTCTCTAGCGCCGAAAAAAAGAGATCCTTATTGTGATAGTTTTCAGGTAACTCTCTTAATAATGGGGGGATGAAATATCCAATTATCGAAGAACCTAAAAGCCCCAATGCTAAGATAGCAAGGTAGCGTTTCGAGCCTTCAAAAATTAAAAAATCATACCATTTGGTTCTGAAAGTATTCATAGGTTTTACTACCTGAATTTTCCTTTAGTACTTGCAAAGTCTCACCAACTTCTATTATCCCCTCATTTTTTTTGAGGAATATTACGCGATCACATATTCTCACGGTACTCAGACGATGTGAGGTGATGATAAATGTTTTATTTTTCACCGTTTCTAATTTTCGTAATTTATCAACAATAGTTTTTTCTAAAATTATATCGACAGAAGAGAAAGGATCATCCCAAAGCAAAATATCTGCTCCACTCATAAAGCTACGAATCAAAGCTAGTCTCTTCCCCTGTCCTCCACTCAATCTCTTACCATACTCTCCAATTTCCATTTCAAGCAGGCTAGCAGAATCCTTTTCGAGATAAGATAATTCAAATAGGTTGAGTAAATTTAAGGCCTCAACAATTTCTTCTTGGCCCGGTTCCCTACCCAGAAAAATATTATTCACTAAAGTATCATTATAAAGATAGGGAGCTTGACCTACATAGGATATGTCTTCTCCCATTTTTTTTAAAACCAGTGCCATATGATTCATGACTTCCGTTTTCCCATGCCCTGTCTGTCCAATTAAAACGCTCCACTCCTTGAGTGGTATTCCAACTTTTAAATTTTCATCCCAAAAAGGAACATTGAAGGTATAACTCTGGGTAGATTCATCAAAAGGCTTTTCATTATGCTCGAGAAGGTAAACTTCCTTCTTCCCGCGAACGTTTAAGGCCTTCATCAATTCGACTATTCTTTTCCAAGAGGCCATAGAGCTGACAAAGACGATTCCAATCCAAGAGAGAAATGCCAGTGGCTCTAATAACAAAAAGACAAAACCAGAAAATAAAATCAGCGCAGAGGGGCCTAAATCAGCTGCATGAATAATATGAGCTCCCCAAATAAAAGAGATACCTAATCCCAAGGGAATGAGTGGGATTGAAAAAGAAACAGCAATGCCCGCTTTATAGGCGTTAACTATTTCTTTTAAATTATGTATCTTAAAAAGCTCTATAAATGAACTTTCGGCATGGTAGTTTTTGATTGTTCTCTTACCTGCATAACTTTCCATAATATAATTCTGAACGTCACCTTGATAATCCATCGCTTTTCGCCACAAACTTCTAGTAGAGCCCACGATCACTGAAAAAAGAATAGAGCCCAAAAAAATGGGAGAGAGAGCAACTAGTAGATCGGGATTGAAGCTATAGAGCTTTGGTAGCAGTACCACTAATGCAATTACTATATTTCCCATCTGCAAGAGGCCAAAACCAACAAAGGCCCGCATCTGCTCGGTATCCGTGTATAAAATTTGAAATAATTGTCCAGGGGAAAAGGCCTGATATCTTTCAGGTATGCTCGACTCTAAACGCTTCAATATATCGACGCGCATATTGCGTTCCATATAACGAGCAGGTCCAAAAAATAAAAGTCGACTCGAAGTTCTAAAAACTATTATCCCGAGCGCCAATAAAAAATACTTACCAGTTTCAAATTCCTCGGCGCCAACTACAACCAGGTCTGCAAGATCTTTGGCGTAAAATGGCAAGAAACTTTGAGTCCAATGAGTCAGGCCAAGGCAGATAAAGGCCCCCAGATAAAAGGGCCAATAAGAAATGAATTGTGCCGTGGTTAATTTTCCAAGGGATTTTTCTAAAGGTAGCTTCATTGGCCGGAACTATAGCCTTTGAAATTCAATTACACAAGGCGCAATAATTGACAGGTCTCCCAGTCAACTCTTATAGTGTGGCTAATTAAATGTGAAGGGTCGTAGCTCAGTGGTAGAGCACTACGTTGACATCGTAGTGGTCGGCAGTTCGATCCTGCCCGGCCCTACCATTTTTCTAACTGGCCATTTTTATGGACTGTAAATCATCAATTATTTCTTCAAGTTTTGACATAAGATCGACATTCTTAAATGGCTTGGCCAACATATGCTTGACCCCTAACTGCATCGCTTCTTTGACTACATCGCCCTGAAAATTTCCGGAGATAATTATAATTGGTAGGTTCTTTAATTTAGCATTATTTTTAATTGCTTTAACAACTTCAATCCCACCACGTTTAGGCATGATGATGTCTAAAATGACCATGTCGAAATGTTGATTAAGCAGTTTATTTATTGCTTCCGTTCCATCATGTGCCTCCACAACAGAATCGAACTTCCCACTTTTTTCAAGAAAGTTCTGTATGAATTGGCAAATTTCAATTTCATCATCGACGACTAGTATGTCCATAACTAGTTAATCGGCATCTCAGTAAAAAAAGTTGAGTCTTTTAGAAGGATAGGCCTAAGGCAAACTTAATTTCCTTGTTTTCTTCAGTATTTCCAACTGCCGTATAGTCTAGCCAGAGCCGGTCTATAACCTTTAGTTTATAGGTATCAAATTGATAACCAACACCTATACTATTTGTACCGTAACTCTCACCGGCGGTGTTTTGCCACTGTTGAACACCAAAGCCCAGACTAAAATAAAGCCCCTGATAAATTCGATAGGCCAGGTAGGCGCCAATATCGTAAATCAAAAAAGATTCATTCACTGCCGCTGACTTAATTTCAAAAGAGTGGACTCCGAAGTTTAACCGGGCCTCCCATTTCTGAGTTTCGCCAAATTGGTAACGAGGAATCCAAGCGACATCAATTGTCGATAGACTATTGTCATTGCTATCAGAAACTGTGATCAGTGCCCCGGAAAAAGCTGCTAATCGCAGAGGTGGATTTTTCTCTCTCTTACCAAGATCTCTCTTTCTAACTTTATAAATTTCTTTTTTTCCATCTGTACTGCGAGATTTCTCCATCACGTATTCAGCCGGATCCTCTCCTAGGTCTTCCTCGGGTTTTTCCCCCGTCGATTTCTCTAATTCTTTTAAATCTTCTTCGAGGGATTTATCTAGGTCATCCATCTCTTCAAAGGCACTGCGATTTCGCCGAATTTCAGCTTCAGTCAGACGCCGCGGAATTCTCTTTTTGCGCTTATCGATTGCCCGTTGCCTCGCCAGTGACAGGCCACCTGTCTTGGCTATTTTGAATTTCTTTTTAT
>JABGVH010000197.1 GCA_018646195.1 Halobacteriovoraceae bacterium | reverse complement strand
CAATTAGAGGCCAATCAAATTGAGGTCCTCGATTACTCAAAAATGTTTAGTGAAAAGGATTGGTATGATTACACCATTCCCCACGATCAGCACCCCAATAGCAAGGCGACTGAACTGCTCGCCAATAAGCTTTATAGCGACTTAGAGCTTAATAACGCGACCAATCAGTAAAATTTGAGTTGCCTAATTTTTTCTAGTATAGATAGAGCTCACATTTTTTGGAGTTTATATGTCGCTACTCTTAGACAGTCCTGCATTAGAGCAAGCTCGATTACTTCGGGATGGAAAAGTTACCAGTCTCGAGCTAACTAAGGCCTACCTTGCGAAAATTAAAGCTAAGAACCCAGAGCTCCAGGCATTTTCTCAAGTGCTAGAAAGACAGGCGCTAAAAACCGCTAAGCAAAAAGACAAATTACTCCAAAAGGCCCGTAAACAAAATACTCTCGATCAGCTTCCAACTTTTACCGGTGTTCCTAGTGGTATTAAGGACCTCTCTTTAATGAAAGGGACCTTTTCAAGAATGGGCTCTCGGGCCTATCGCTATTTACTAGCGCCTATTGATAGCTGGGTTACTAAAAGAATGAAAGACGCAGGATTTGTTATCCTTGGCAAACTTGCCACTAGTGAATTCGGAGCGATGCCTATTACTGAACCTGAAATTCATCCTCCTACTCGCAATCCTTGGAACCAAGGTCATAGCGCCGGTGGCTCCAGTGGAGGAACTGGTTCTGCTGTAGGCAGTGGATTAGTTCCTTTTGCACAAGGTGGAGATGGTGCCGGTTCAATTCGCATTCCAGCCGCCTTCTGCCATTGCTTTGGTTTCAAACCGTCACGCACACTGAACCTTTGCCCAGCTCCGAAAGTCGACAAATTTCGCTTTGCCACTGTCGGGCCGATAACAAATAATGTTGATGATGCGGCGGCCATGCTCGATATAATGGTAGGCACTCATACCTATGATCAAAGTAATAGAATTAATTCATACCTTGAAAAAACTAGTCAGAGCATTCCTAAGTTAAAAATTCGAGTCTGCAGCGAAACCCCTTTGGCAAAAACAGAACCTATTATCTTAGAAGCAGTTGAAGAGATGGCCAAGCAGCTAGAAAAAATGGGCCATGATATTGAACATGTTCCGGCGCTTGAAGCAAGCCTTGAAGAATTCTTGCCACTTTGGCAGAGGCTTTTAGCAAATGTCCCTGTCTATAGAGAAGACCTTCTACAGCCAGTAACCCGCTGGTTGAGAGAGAATGGTAAGAAAATATCGCAAGAAGATAATACGAAACTCTTTAAGCTGTTAGAAGAAAGGGTCAACGAATGGTTTGGAGATGCAGACATTATGCTCACTCCAAGTGTCGCAGGCTTCGCACCGGAAATCGGCAAGTGGAAACACCTCTCGGCTGACCTGGCCTTTGAGTCAGCGGCAGAATTGGGAGCATTTACAGCGCCCTTTAATATTTCGGGGCAACCCGCCGCCAGTATTCCGATGGGAATAAATTCTGATAACCTTCCCTATGCCGTTCAAATCGCGGGAAAGGTAGGCTTTGATGCTGAAGTATTGGCGCTTTCTAAAAAGCTTGAAGAAGTGCTTCCATGGCGTCAAAGAAGTCTTTAAGTTTTAATCAGCTTGTAATTCGATTTCGATTGAATCAGTTCGTAGTGGAAAGTAAAAAAAGTTTTTACAATCTAGCGAGACTAAATGCTGACCTTCTTTTGGTCTATAGTACTTAAAGCCTAATTTTTCTTTATAACCCCATCCCGGAACTGCGGTATTAATTTTATTCAAGGGGAAGTGATGAACTTGTCCAGGCGTAAGCACCAAATCGTATTTTTGACCATGCTTTGAAAAATACTTGAGGATCTCTTCTCTTTTTATAGGTACCGCCAGGGCATCGGTAGCTTCTTTTCCCTGGACTATTTTTACATCACAATAACTATGTTCAATTGTAGGCCAGGTTCGATACTTTAAGGTCAGGTTTTTATTGCCAGCATTTTTGATTAGAAGGTTTAGATTTATTTCGTCTTTTTTCTGATAAATTTTCTTATTAGAGAGGAGTTTAATTTGAACACCTTTCGAACTTTTCTTCCACTTTGTCGCCTGACCATCCTCTTTAATAGTAGCAGCTATTCCCCTCACCGCCGGAGCATTGGGAGGGTGAACCCCATCATACTTATCGACACTGCGATAAAATTTCTCACCGCTTACAGGCCTCGCCAAGAAGAATAAGTAACTCAACCCCTCTTTCACCACGGTGGTCTGGCAAGGGGAGAAGCGTCCTTTCCTAACTGTAAAAACCTCTCCCACCATTTTATTGACGCCGCTCTTACCAGCTCCCTTTAACCACTCTTTAACTTCTATTAAAATTTTTCCGTTTCCCTGTATGCTCTTGACCGCGGCTACAACTATTTCATCAGACATGGCGGTTAAAAAAGAGAGGGGACGGTGGGGACGGCTACAGGGAAATACCAAAGTTGAATAAATCGTGAGCGTAAAAAAAAGAAGAAGCTTCAATTAGACCAACTTCGAGGAGGCTTCTGGATCTAGTAAAATTTCACCATTTCTCTCCATCTCACTCATGATTTTATAAATTTCATCTTGAGCTTTATTGACGGCACTCGGTGGTTTGGGCTCATTGAGCTTAAAAAGCAATTCCTCACGAAGATTTCCCGTAATCTCACTTAATAATTCAAAGATCAGCTCTTTTGAAGAAAGCCTTAGCGCAGCCGCCAAAATATCATGATTCACTTTTTGTAGAAATTGAATTTTCATTGAGGTGGTCAGATAACGAAGCCGGTCGATCTCATACATTCGCATTTTTATATTCTTGGCCTGAGTTGGATTTTTTTCAGCGATGGTTTTTAGTATGCGGTCTTGGTCTGAAGGATGGAGACCGTTAAAGGTATCGACATTTAATCCCTTAAATTTTTCCTGCTTTTTTTCTACGATTGAGGAAATAGACTTATAGGAGACCGAATCCAAGGTTTCTAAGAAATGAATTCCTACTTTAAACCACTCTCCATCTTCTAGGTCTGAGTATGGTTCAAGATAAACGATCTTGGCATTAACTGGTTCAGGCAACTGTTGATCAGATAAGGCCGTCACATTAATTCGACTCTCTTCGACAAAATTTTCATGATCTCGAGTAGTCAACACAAAGCCGGCACCTTCTGTAGAAATATCAACCAAGGTGCAGCTGTATTTATGGATCTCTTCCCCTTTAGACTGAGTGAAAGAAATATTTTTATAATCCTGATACATGTAGGGAAAGCGCTCCATCTGGCGCTGATCGATTATTTTTAATTCAGCTGGAGTTTTAAACGAAAGTGAACCGCCCTCTAATTTATAGGCGGATTTTTTGAATATAATACTTCCCTCACTGCAATTAAACATTAAGGGTTCGGAGGAATTGAATTGGTGCCCGCTCGATAGGTAGCTTTCATCTAAAGCTATGACGGTATTGGTTTCATCGACGTCGAGAATTTCACCTTTAAACTTTTCTCGATTCTCGCCTTCTGTCTGCCAAACTAATACTTCAGGCTCCTTGGCCATTGCTGTCTGAAGCAGGTCAACAATTAAGCCGGCCTTATAGGTATTCCAATTTCTCATGAGTGCTATTATAGCACTGCCTTGGTTTGAAACCTAGAGACCGAAGAGTTTGCGTTTTTTATGCCCTTCGCCATTTAATAGCCAATGACTATATTTTCCATACTTAATTTGCATTTTCTTAAACTTAGCTGGGTCCATAGGGCAGGCATAGTGGTGATCTGGGTCTTCCTAATTTAAGCGCTCAAGTGCTTTCCTGACTTTTTTGGCCGAATTCTTAGAGGCAAATTTCGAGCAATTGATTCCTTCGTCGGCAGCGTCATCAAAGTAGTCGCGGAAATCAATATCTTTAACCTTGCGCCACTTTCCCGCCTGACATTTTACGTAAGGTCCAAGTTGTTGACCCATAATATCGGACCTAAGGGCCAACATATGATTCCAAAAGCGCATGCCATTAAAGTTGGTTGCAAGATCAGCGTAGGAGAAAACCCCGGTCGCCAATTTATTGCCACCGAAGATAGTTTTTTCGCCACGGATGCCGTACTTAAAAACTTTTTTCATTTTTTTACCGCGAAGGTATTTTCTTTTAAAATAGGCAAATCCTCTACCAAATAGATGTTCAATTTTATCACTTCCTACAACCACTTCTCCCACGCGAATAAGTGGCGCCAAAGCAACAGGACTTGAATTGGCCTTCTTGCGACCGAGCAGGTAGCCGTCCCAGACGGTCCATTCCGAGTAGATTGTGTCAGCTTTCATAAACTTTCGTTTGGGATACGTTTCACTTTTTAAAACATAGGGAGTCAGCTGCCCAGATTTATGATTTAAGAAATATTTCCGAAGGTGTTTATAGAGGTCTTTTTCATGGCAATCACTGCCACTTTCTGCCGCCGAATTATTGGCCTCGATCAGGGCGGAATCTAAGAAGGTTGCCGCCTTGGTATTGAGCCGTTCAGCACTGTCTTCAAGGAATTCAAAGCGGTCAGTAAATTGGTCTACTTCTGCTGCTCTTCCTACTACTGGGACCAATAAGCTAAAAAGGGTCAGTAAATAAATAAATGCTCTCATCTGTTCTTCCTGGTTGATCTATTGTTTGTGGGCAAATGCAATATACTCGAAATCAGTGCCGCCAGGGAAAAAGCCATTGACAGAAATGGGGGAAAAACGCCAAAAAAAGGGGGGCCAAGCCCCCCAAATTTGGTAATCATGTAAAAATTTCTTAGAATTGTGCTTCTTCAGTACTTCCCTTCAGTGCCAAGGTTGAAGACTTACCTGCAGATATTGCGCTAGATACGGCGTCAAAGTAACCGGTGCCAACTTCTCTCTGGTGCCTGGTGGCGGTATAACCCGATTCTTCATTGGAAAATTCCCGTTCTTGCAGCTCTGAATAGGCCTGCATTCCGCGGGTTCGGTATTCCCGGGCCAGCTCAAACATTGAATTATTGAGAGCGTGGAATCCTGCCAGTGTTACGAATTGAAACTTGTAGCCCATCGCCCCCAGCTCTCTTTGAAATTTAGCAATGGTAGTGGCGTCTAGATTTTTCTTCCAATTAAAAGAGGGTGAACAATTATAGGCCAATGGTTTTCCCGGGTACTGTTCGTGAATTTTTTCCGCGAACCGGCGAGCATCCTCTAGGCTAGGAGTAGAAGTTTCACACCAAATTAAATCGGCATAGGGTGCGTAGGCCAATCCGCGGGCAATCGCTGTGTCTTGACCATTTTCTATTCTAAAGAAGCCCTCTGGCGTTCGCTCGCCTTTCTTAATAAATCGGTGGTCCCGCTCGTCAATATCACTGGTGATTAATTGAGCGGCATCGGCATCTGTCCTGGCAATTATAAGTGAGGGAACATCCAGTACATCAGCCGCCAGCCTGGCAGCGGTTAAGGTTTTTATAAATTGAGAGGTCGGAACTAAGACCTTGCCTCCCAAGTGGCCACATTTTTTTTCTGAGGCCAATTGATCTTCGAAGTGAACTCCTGCAGCTCCGGCTTCGATCATCGCCTTCATTAATTCATAGGCATTGAGCGCGCCACCAAATCCGGCTTCGGCATCGGCGACAATCGGTGCTAGCCAATCGACAGAGGTTTGTCCTTCCGAAAACTCGACTTGGTCGGCCCGCAAAAGGGCATTATTTATTCTTTTGACGACACTAGGCACTGAGTTAGCGGGATAGAGAGACT
>JABGVH010000186.1 GCA_018646195.1 Halobacteriovoraceae bacterium | reverse complement strand
GTAATAATCCTCGCTAGGATGGGCTTAAATACCTCACTAGCCCCATCGATCGCAGCAGTGATAATATTTTTCCCCGTGGAGTGGTGACGGGAGATATTTTCGGCAATAATTATGGCGTCATCAACCACAATACCCATAACTATAATAATTCCCGCCAGGGTCATATTATTTACGGTATAACCAGTCAACAGCGCGCAAATAATAGTAAATCCTAGCGAGAAGGGAATCCCCATCGCTACCCAAAATCCACTTTTAACATCTAGGAAAATCATTAAGACGATGATGATGAGCAAAAACCCTATCAGCCCATTTAAACTAATAATAGAGAGTCGATTTGTGACATCGAACGATTCATCATCCATTAGGAAGACATTAATTGGTGAGTCGGAATTTGTTTTTTTGAAGCGTTCGACAAAAGTTGCCACTGACTTTGTAGCGGCTAAGATATCGGAGGAAGTCGACTTTTTAACATTTAATATTATCGCCTCGTGTCCATTGACTTTGTAGATGGTGGTGGACTTCTTAAAGCCATGTTTAATTTTGGCAATTTTTGAAAGCTCAATCATCGGTCCTTCATAGGATCCTTTGAGAACAAGAGAATTTAGGGATTCTACCGTATCGAGTTCATGAAGAGCGGTGACCTTGGACTCTCCGCGGTCTTCTAGTGAACCTATCGGAGAGCGGATATGATTGCTCTTAATTTGATTATAGACTTCTGAAATAGAAATTTCATAGCGCCGGAGCTTCTCTGGCTCTATCAAGACCTGCAATTCAGGAAGATGATAACCAGACCTTGAAATTGAGCTCACTTCAGGAAGGGCCAGTAATTGATTTTCAAAAGTTAGGGCATACTTTTGTAATTCAGCCCTGGTTTTTAAATCTAGAAACTTCTTATTCTTGTGAACTAGCGCGATATCGATAATCGCCTTCTCACTAGAGCGAAATTGATGAAAGGTCGGAAGATTTCGAACTTCGGCTGGAAAATTGGCCCTAAGAACCGCGTCTTTAATATCTTGAATGACCTGTTCTTTATTCTTTGTATTGGGGTCGATAAAAATTCGAAAGGAACTGACCCCGAGGCTAGAGGCACTATGAATTTCTTCAAGTCCGCTAACAGATTTTAATTCTTCTTCAATGGGTTTGGTAACGAAGAGCTCAACATCTTCAGCAGGGGCCCCTGGATAGCGAGTCACCACCCTAATCCAGTCCATGGCAAACTCAGGCATCTCTTCTTTGCCGATTTGCTGCCAGCAAAAAACCGACACCATGATCACACCAAAAAAAAGTAAATTGGTCAGAAGATGACGGGAAACGAAATAATCAATGATTTTTTTCACTTCCCGATCTTATCTTAAGAATTACTCCCAATCAAAATAGATTTTTGCCTTCGGTGCTCTATGGGCAGTGTCATTATCCTCAGCGTTAAATTGGCTGCTATAGCGCTTCAGAATCTGTCCACTAGGCGGCGCTACTTGAAAGGAAAAGCCATGCTTTTCTACCACTACTGAGTCGCCATGGAAGTCCTCTATACTCGAGAGCACATTGTCGCTGTCTTTAAAAGTTGAAATAGGAGCGAAGGCGGCCGATTCTTCAGTCATTTTTTGATCGAGAACCATCTCACCATTTTCTTCTTTATAGACCTTAAAGGGTTTGTACTCCCCTGCTTCTGGCGCTCTAAAGGTCGAGAGACCAGTTCTCACTCCAGCGTAGGTTCGAAAGGGTCGTCCTACTCCAAAAGTTCCGTACCTTGCGGTTGGCAGGGTTTCATTAAAACGCTCTCGACGGTGTATTAGGTTATAACCTTTAAAGGTCAGGTCGAGCATTTTATCTTTGAGGTCACCATTTTCTCCTTCACATAACGGGGCTTCACCATTTAGGTAAGTGGCATAAGCTGTGTGAGAAAAGCAGATATAACTTTTTCGCTGGGACTTAATCAACGCCCCAAGCGCATTCTCATCGCTGTCTTCATCTAGGTAATGCCCATCTTCTCCAAAAAATGAAGCGTCCGAAAAAATCCCAGGTAGTACTACTTCTTTAACCTTGGAATTCAAGACTAAGAGATAACCCTTACCTTTATTAGCGGCAGGATTATTACCACTAGGCCCAGAGTCAAACTTTGAATTAAAATACCAAACGAGAACTCCTGGTTGGTAATCAAAAGTAACCATTCTGAATTTGTCTAAGAGGTCTTTTCCTTCAGGTAGGAACATCGATTGACTTCCTACTGAAATATTTTGGTCGAAATTATAAGATTGGTGCTTGCCGTCTCTAAGGTAGCTAATCTTAGGATCGCGGTACTCCATTAAGTAGTACTGTTGAAAAGTGATTGTCTCACTACCATCTTTGAGTGCTACGAACTCTCCAGTACTCTGAGAGGCTTCAAAATCATTCACTTCAAGGCCAGGAAGTTTGACGTTGTCGACAATAATTCCAAATTCGGTATAGCCAGGATCGGTGATATAAGAAATTTTAAGCTCAACTGATTTTCCACGATACTCAGAGAGGTCGTAGGATTTTTTAGTCCAGATGGGTTTCTGGCAAAGCGCCACATCAGTCTTATACTGAGCAATTTCTTCAACAGTAGCGGTTCCGGTATTCACTTTCAAGCGCATTGAAAGAACCTCTGCTTGCTTACACAGAGGATTGAGGTCTGCCAGGGTATCGTAATCGGTATCTCCTGAAACAATTCTCAAGGTTTCCAATTCTTTTTCTCCCACTGTCACTCTACCCATATCAAAATCGGTGACAATTTTTATTTCTGCTTCTTTAGAAGAGAAATTAGTCTCGGTTTCAATATGGTAGATAGTGTCGAAAGAAAAAGTGGCGTCCCCTTCTAGTGGAACAGTCACATTATAAGTCAGTGAGCGGCTCTCGCTATTGTAGCGCGAGGTATAGGCGGCATGGGAACCATTAGCAGTTGGGAAGTCGACAATTTTTCGCTCTTCTTCAGAGGCATCTGTGATCACCATAATGGAACGAAAAACACTCTCGCCAGAATCAGGGACCGCTGAGACAATACTCTCACTATCGGCAGAGAGATTAGGTCCCGCATAGTGAACCAGCTGATCACGCTGCTCGGGAGAAACAAATCCATAGGCACCTAAGTAAGCCGAGGTGCTTTCGCCTTGTTTAATAATTTTTGGAGCGAGCCAACCGAGAGTTATTTTGGAATAGCTAGACATCTCCTGCGCTTGCAATCCGGCATTAGAGCTCATGACTTCCCAGGAACCGGATGAATTGCCCTTGCCACCCGAATATACGTCGGGAAGAGAGAGCGAGTGACCAAATTCGTGAAAGAAAGTCGAGCGATCAGAAAATTCCGATTGCATATTATAATCATTGGCAAAAAGATGATCGTTAATCTTAAGACCGTTCATAGCAGGACGTTGACGGCCTTCAACTACTGGCCCTTTGACACTGTAATCGGGACTGTCTTTTCCAAGGTTGACCGACCAGCGATGGGGCCAAATCCTATTAAAGCATTCAACGGTAGCGTCATGACGAGGTCCCGGAGGAACATCATCTGATGCTGGGTCTTTTCCATCGGGATCAAATGAAGACTGGCAAGAGGCCTGGCTTTTACCGGCGTAAATCAAAACTACCGCATCGACAAAACCATCGGGCTCATGAAAATTGTTATCTTTATCGTAATCACTTAAGTCCCACTGATCAAAATCATCCCACCAATTATTATCGGTCTTAATTTTTTTAAGTTTCTTTAAGGCAGCAATCACAAGTCCAGGAGCATTCCTATCGTTGCTATTAGGTACCGACGCGCCAAAATCGGCCAATGGTTTATCAATAGTAATGATTGGAGTAACTGTCCCCTCTAATTTTAAATTACCAAGCGAGACATGCTTGTAATAAGAGGTCATAGTATTTTTACTCTTACCAAAAATATATTTCTGGGCCTCAGAGGCGCCGTCTGCGCTAGGTTTAAAAAAACGCGGGTCTTCAAATTTAACATCTGAAAACTGAACTGGAATAACCATTACTTTATACTTACCGGTAAATGGATAAATTTTGGTGTGCTTTCCATTGGCCTTGATAATTGCTTCGTTGGTGCGAAAGAGAGAGGCATCGAGGCGTTTCTTTCTGGCCTTGGCAATTAGTGAAGCGCGATTCATAGGCCCCATTCGACGACCGCTTTCTTCTTCTACATAGGCGTCTTCGCGACTATCGCTTTCAGGAAGCTCGGCGATTTGATCGGCCAGGTCTTGCTGGGATTTCTCACTGGCAAGAGCGACCGGATTGGCCTGTTCAATTTTTTTTGAACAAGAAACTAGGAACTGAGCGCCTAGCAAAAGGATAAGAAGCACGATCCCGCGCTTTAGTATTGAATGCATTCTATTCTCCCTCGAATTGAACCTTTATTTAGGCCCAAATTAGTCTATATAGGCGCCTGAGTCCAATCACCCTGTAAAAAAAGATTAGTGATTTCAGGCCGTTACCATATTTCCGATAACTAAAGTCAGGTAATGTTAGAAGTCTCTTCTAAAGAGGTTGCGACTGGGCGCCTTTCGTCACCGTTCCCAGGCGTTGAACTTTAATTTCAAGCTCTCTTGCAGCTTTTTCAAGGCGTGCTAATTTAGGCCAACCCCCACGGAGAAACTATGAAAACCATGCTTCTTATACTGCTCGTTTTATTAACCACACCCCTCCACGCCTTAACTCTTTCTCAAAAATATGAATTGGCCAGTCAACGCTGTATTAAACCAGGCCCCTCCGAACCCCATCTCTATTCCTCAGAATTTCATTGGAATATGACGGTGCCAGAGCTAAATAAAATTTTTCCCGCCGTTTACAATTCTGGCAAGCGGCTAAAGCACCGGGCCTACTTCGAGGCAGGATTTAAATTGCCCCATATTCCCAATCAGAAAACGACTCTTTTGACAGAGAACTTTATCAAAAGTCTTATTACCCAAGTCGAAGAGGCCCATCGTAGGGGTTATGTCGACGCCCTGATTTTTCCAGACATGGGCCACTCCCATTTCTTTATCCCACAAGAATTTTATGATCGTGAGTTGAATGCAATTCCAGTTTCCGACTACCATCTCTTTTATCAAAAACTCCTGGCGCATAAGGAACTTCGCATTCTCTACCATACCGCCGAGCAATTAAAGATGACCGAAGAGGGCCGTCCTCTGGCCGATCGCCATCTCGGTTGGCGCTTTTACACTCGCAACCTAGTGGGAAGGAATGATCAATCCAAAATTTTAGAGATCATTCACGCTCCTGAAACTCGCGCCAACACTACCCATAACTACCGACCAGGTTATAAATATTGGGGCGCGGGCTTTAATATTTCCGCCTCTATCGACGGCTGTTTTCCCTATGAAGTTGACGGGAAGCTGAAGTACTTCGACCTTAGC
>JABGVH010000168.1 GCA_018646195.1 Halobacteriovoraceae bacterium | reverse complement strand
GACTGCCTCTTTAAAGGGCTCTTTTTCAAGCACCAAGGCCATTCGGGCGGTATTGGGAGCTCCAAAAGCATGGCCTGGAACCATTGCAACACCTTCAGTTTTCAAAAGCTCTTCACAAAGAGCACCTGAAACATCTGCGTCACTTCCAGCACTTTCTTTAAATTTACCAATGACGGGGGTTTGGGAGAAATCAACTAAGAAATAAAAGGCCGAAACCGATTGATACCAACATTGCGGCTGACCGGCTTCCCTAAATGCCTCACAGAGAACAGTGGCATTATCTCTAAGGTGTTTTTTAATGGGCTCGAGATAGACGTCTATTAATTTAAAGTCAAAATTTATCAATGCTCTTTGAACCAGACTATTGGCGCCAGAAGTTGTCTGCCCTTGTAGACGAGTAATCGCCTGAACTAATTCTTTAGGTGCGAAGGCCCAGCCAATTCGCAGCCCTGTGCTCGCCAGAATTTTAGAGATGCCATCAACAATAATAGTTCTATTTAAAAGCTCTGGATGAAACTGATAAAAATAAGTCGGCTTAGGATCAAAGTAGGAGAGCTGGTAATAGATCTCGTCGCTAATAATACTAATTTCTGGATATTTTTTAATCATCTCACCGAAATCCCGCATCCACTGCTCATCGTAGTGAGTTCCAGTAGGATTAGTCGGGCTATTAATTATAATGGCCTTAGTTTTAGGTGTGATGGCCTTTTCAATTTCAGTAACAGGCGGAATAAAGACTTCAAAGATTGTTGAAGAGACGGCGACTGGAGTTGCCTTACAAAATTTAATCATTTCGGGATAAGAAGTCCAATAGGGAGATAGTATTACCACTTCATCATCTTGCTCTACTAAGGCACCTAAAATATTTGAGAGCGAGTGCTTAGCACCATTACTAATAATACAATCGTATTCAACTCCGGCAGCACCAAGACTTATGCTGCGACTTTCTTCTATATGTGCGATTAACTTTTTACGAAGTTCTGGATATCCCGCTACTGGGCTGTATTGAAAACTGCGAATAAAATCGGTTTCACTGCGAATAAGATCTATGTATTCTTGAAGTGGCCGAAAGGGCAACTGACCTGCCGTTAAATTAAAAATTTCCTTGCCACTCTCTGCCAAGGCCACCGCCTGAGCATTAAGTTTTAAAGTAACACTTTCACTAATTGAAGTGACACGTTGGCTGAGCTGCATAGCTTCTCCCTATCCTTGGTTCTTCTTCATCTTCTCTAAAACGGCCTGGGGAACAAAATCAGTAATATCCCCTCCATGGTCGTATATTTCTTTAACTAAACTAGAGCTAACAAAATAATGTTCTCCACCGGTCATTAAGAATACCGTCTCAACCTCGGGAAGTAATTTATTGTTCATCGAGGCCATTTGGAACTCTATTTCAAAGTCACCAGTGGGGCGAAGTCCACGAACAATTGTTTGTATCTTTTTTTCTTTGGCATAATCTACGATTAGACCATCCCAGCTATCTACTTTGACTTTACTATTTCCGCTAAAAAGGTCTCGAATCATTTCCAAGCGTTGTTCGCGATTAAACAGAGGATTTTTTGAAGGTGAGACTGCCACTACAACTGTAATTTCGTCGAAAATACAGAGGGCCCGCTCCAGTATATTCTGATGCCCTAGTGTGAAGGGATCAAAAGTTCCGGCATAGAGTGCTGTTTTTTTGGCCATAGTGATTCGGCTCCATTTATTGAGGCACCCTCACTATAGTACGGCGAGCTCACTTAGAAAAGGGAACCACCCAGATGAAACTATCGCCCTGTGTAAAAGAATTTTCAGGGTTTAGGCCGCACTTCTTCCAAAAGTCCACCGATAGGCCCTTTTTTGAGTCAGATTCTAGCCATAGAACGCCTTTAAACCAGCTTTCCCCCAATAGGTAATCAAGAACAATTTTCTCGTAGAGATTGTGCTTGGTGTATGGGGGATCAAAATAGAAGACAGTCTGACTCTGGGTTTTTGTCCCCCAAGAGGCGTAATCTCGCTTGAACTGGATGATCCAGCTCTCGATCTTTTTATTAATTAAAGTCACGTCACCTGGGGCGCCTAGGCCATCCCAGTTTTTCTGCATCAATTGAAAGACTTGTCGATTGGGTTCAATTAAATAAACTTGTTCGGCTCCCCGAGACCAGGCCTCAAGGCCCATGGCACCAGTTCCTGCACAGGCATCAACAAAAGTAATTTCATCGAGGTTTTGATTGGCGTCGAAAATACGCCGTTTCAGCATCACAGAGGTGGGGCGAATTCGATCACCTTTGGGAGCGTATAGAGCTTTGCCCTTTGCCACTCCACCTAAAATTTTGAGTGCCATAGCTTATCTCATTAATTTGGAATTGTTTTAACTTGCCTTTTTTACCGAAGATGCATTGCCATTGGCCAGTGGTATTGTAAATCGAACACCTCCCGCCATTTCTACTACGCATCCCTCACTCTCACTTATCGTCAGGTCCATACCTTCCATTTCAAGAGTGAAGCCATTTTCATTGTCGATTTTTAAATTGGCGACTTGGGTGCCCACATGAAAACTAAGATTGAAATCCATTGTGCCGGAGCCTGCGAAATCCATACTATGCCCTGCACTAGTGGCAGTAGCAGCTGGAGTTGGGGCCGGAGCCGGTGCTTCGCTGATTGGAACGACATTTTCTGTTGCTTCTGCTTCTGATTCTGGTTCTGTTGCAGTTTCCGCCTCTGCGAAAACTTCCTCGACAGCTTCAACCTCTTCCACTGTGGCCTGCTCGGCTACGGCTTCACTAGTTGTCTCTTCGGCAACTGCCTCAACAGCGGGCTCGGTGGTCTCTTCAGCAGGACTTTCATATTCTTTCTCGAGATTCTCGATCTCGTTCATGATATCTTGCAGCTCGTCATCGTTAAAACCTTGATCGCTCGAGTCTGTCATGCTGTTTTCTCCTGTCCAAAAAAGCCTTTTAGAGACCCTTCCTATTAACCATCTGTAGACCTATCGGACAGCAATCAAAGCTCCTTTAACCTATTCGCAAAGGGTAAGCATTTCAGCTACTTAACCCCGAAAAAAAGACAGGCAATTGACTCTCTTAGTCAGGCAATTTCCGATGACAAGAGCTGGCTTTTTCGGTACAAAATTGGTCCACCTTTTTAAACGAAATTTATCCGATTAAGGGAAAGGAATACTCTTGAACAAAAGACCTTTTAAGGCCAATAGTTGGTTTAATGTCTCTGCCCAAAAGGTAGATTCGCGAAAGGTTCAAGAAGACTTCCCTCCTCAAATACCCAAAAACTCTAATTCTATGATGGAACAATTTAGTCCCTCGGAATTTTTAATACCCGGATGGAACGGCGGCGGCTTGCTTAGTAAAGAGGCGCTCAGTATCCAAAAAACTCTCGGGAAATTATGGATAGATGCAAAGTACCAATTTAAAGGGCTAGGCATTCGCAGTAAGTCTCTCAATATTTCGGTTTATAATGAATTTCTGGCCTATGCCCACGACGAGAATCAGACTTTTGGAAACTTAGAGAACCATGTAGATTTTTGGTCGCAATTGATGGACCCCAAGGCCCAGGATCGTCAAAAGCTCGATGAATTTATTAATATTTATTGCTTCCGCTCAGTTACCGCCTACCTCTATAAATTACAATTCATAATTTCGCTGGCAGAAGAGACAGGTTTTAAGTACGACGAGCGGAGTCTCCTCAATCCCAATGCCTTTCTAGGTAAGATTTTTAAGAAGGGAAGTTCTACCGAGCTGGCCTGCGAGTCACTGCAGGCCAATCAATACAGTTGGTACCGCCCTTCTGCTAACTTCTGTGAGAATGTTGATATTCTGCGACTTAAGTTCCACCAGGTATCGATCACCGAAATGCAAAAGATTTGCACCTATCGCCCCAAGCTCGACAAGGCCAGCAATCTGGAGTTTGAAGATTCTGAATACTCTCACTCTCTCTCCCATGTTTCATTTGGATTGTTTATAAATAACCTTTTACTTTTTCTACCACGTTGGGCGAAAGGCAATAAAACAAATCCTTTTACTGTATCGAATTTAGGAAAAAGAGCGAAGGTTCTCAATACCAAATTTGCCGGTGATAATTTAAGCTCCATGACTCATTCACATTGGCTGGCGCAAGAATCTAATATTAATCTACTGTGGGACGAAATTGTTTGCCCTGATTTTATTGGCAAAGAATATAAAAATGGCCAGTTCTTAAAAATCTGCCATGAACTAAAATTTCTTACTTTTTTAGTGAAGATGTCGAACGCCCAAGACTACGATCCTGTTACTCTTATTTGCCAAACGATGTCCGAAAAATACTCAAAAAATGCCGCAGAAGTAGCTGGTCAAATGAGTATGTTCCCCAAGTACGAAGTTAAAAATGACTTGGTCTACGAACGAATTATTTTAAATATTAACTCCGTTCCGAAAAAGAATCCCCACCACTACTTAATCGGACAAATTAATTCTCAATTCAAGCAGCTCGATGCCAATGGCTATCTAATTGTCTTCTCTAATCAGAAGTTTTTTGTTCCTAGCCAGGCAGAAAGAATTGAACAGCTACTGCAAACTTTTAAGCTAGAGACTTTCTTCAATTTAGAAAACTTAAAAGGAAAGGGAGAAATCCCTAATTATATCTATGTCTTTACTAAGAAACCCAGTCTAGATGCCAGTGGCCTTGCAGAACTATTCAAAGGGCGCAAGCAAACAGGCTTTCGTTTCCAGGACCCCCATAAAAAGGAGTCCTGTCTCTCTTTTCGTTTTACGGGAGAACTTACTCACTTTAAAAAATTCAATAATATAGTTGAGGAGTTAGAATCTTTCTTTGATAGAAAATGCTCTAGCGCTACTCCTATCTATCAAAATGAGCTCGAGGAAAATCTAACCTTTGAATTCTATCAAGATGCTATCATCGAGGGCAAACTTCTAAGTTCAACCTCTGGTGATTCCGACAGGATTACCCACCCCAACTTTTTTAAAAACCTTACCAAGACCTGCAGTCCCTTTGATCAGTTTTTTCAGATAGAGTCCCTTAGTCTAGAAAACAAGCGCGATATTCCTACAGGCTTTCTTGGAATTTCCTTCAAAGAAGAGGATCGCTTCCCATTTATTTTGATCATTAATCACAGTAATCCCACTAATATTGAAATAGAATTAATTGGGAAAGATTCTTACCGAGCAAAATCTGAGCAATATGGAATGGCCTTTTTCCAATACTTTGGATTAATTCCCAAACACCCCGATCTTAATATTAATTTATTTAGAGAATTTTTTAGTAATCCTATTGGCCAACAAATAATCCAGCTATCTCTCAACGGTGGTTTTACAAAGCTTAAGGGTAAGCTTAAATCATTGCTTATCCCTAGCTTCTTTGGCCTCTATCAGTCACTAAATAGAGACGTCGAATCAAGCCTCGATTATTTTAAAACTACCTCCGACGATTTTATCAAACAGCATCCCGATGAAGTGCTATCAAAATTTAAAGAGCTAGAAACAATCATTTTTTCTCTTAGCAAGTCTCGTCCTTGGGCGATCCTTAGCCTTCTTTCAAATTTTAAGTCTAACTTATCTGATAGTATTGATTCCTACCTTGAAAAATCAAAGCTTAATAAAGCAGGCACCGAGCACTATAGCAATCCACTGATCTTAGAGCCGCTGTTAAAAAGTAAAAAAAGCAATATATACCCGAAAAACCAAGAAGTTTTTGTCGACCTGCAAATAGAAGACAGGGCCCAAATTCACCTCCCCTTGACCCATTGCCAGGTAAAAGCTGAGGGAGAGAATCACTTTATAGAACTGAGCTCCGGCGAGCATTTGGTTGTTCGCCTTTTCAGCGATCCAGTGCTTCTGAGTTTTATAAAATTTATTTTGAGCAATTCTAATGGGGTCAAAATCTCTGAATTATTGACTGCCATTGCGGTTCCTAGAATAACCGAATTAAAAGAAATTTTAGAAAACTATAGTCTTATAAAATCTAGTCTCGAGCAGCTGCTTGGGGACACCGACTCAATTATCAATAAAATCTTGACCACTCAGATCAGTCTTTCACCACGATAATAATTCCCCGAGGATTCTTGGACGGGTTAAAATGAAATGTGGAAAAAGAAATCAAAGACCTTCAGTATAAAATCTACCTCTATATGAAAGAGAAGGCTGCCTCTTATGAGGAAAAGGCCACAAAAGAGATGCTTCGCTACCGCGAGGATTGTAAGCGTTATTTTGAAAGAGAATTGAAGACAACCAATCTTGAGGATCTTTTTTTCTCCCTCAGCGAGAGCCAGGTTGTATTTTTAGGTGACTTCCATACTTTTGATCAAAGTAGCCGCAACTTGCAGAGAATTGTTAAACGCTTACAGGGAAACTCTCTCACACTTGGCGTGGAATTTATTGATAGAGACGATCAAGAGGAAGTAAATTACTACTTAAAAAATACAATTACAGAAATAGAGTTTCTAGAGTCGATTAATTACTCCGAGTCATGGCACTTTCCCTGGTCTCATTACCGGCCATTTTTTGAAATGGCCAAGGAGTATAGTCTAGAAATTCTAGCGCTTAATTCAAGTGGCAGCTTATCAAAAAGGGATTCTGCAGCTGCAGCAATCATTGCTAATTACGCCAAAGAAAATCCTCAGAAAAAACTTCTTATTCTCTTTGGTGAGCTGCATATCTTACCCGACAAACTTCCGAGGGAAGTTGAAAAATTAATCCCGAATATTAAGCAAACTATTATCCATCAAAATATCGACGAAGTTTATTGGAAATTCTCTGAAGAAGATCGCCAAAGTATAGTTAAGTTCGACGATTTTGAATTCTCTCTCCAAACATCTCCTCCCTGGGTCAAATACGAAAGTCTCATTTACTGGTATGAAAATATCTGTGACGACCCTGAATTCGACCTGCATGAGTTCATAATGACCAAAGGGGTTAAAACCTTTTCAGAGAGCACCAAAGACAATTTCCATTTTTTCTGCACCCAAATCTGCGAGACTCTAGGGCTACAGCTCTCCTCTTCCACACTTGAGGACTTTAATCTCTACGATCACCACTATCTCGAATTAATAGTTGAGAAAGTGAACCTACTTTCAAATAATGAAATAAAGAGTTTCTTTAAGCGCTTAATTGAAGAGGGAAAGCAATTCAATATTCCATTAACTAATTGCTTCTATTGCTCCAATTACTCCCTAAACAGATTGGCCTATTTGGCCGGAATACAAATATTTAACAAGTCGGTTGAAAAGAAAGTTCTTTTAAACTCAATCTTTAGTGACTTCAATCCTTCAACTTTTTACCTCTATTATTTCCGACAACAATTCATGGGGCATTTGGCATCTAAAACTATAAACCCTTATCGCAAGTGCCCTCTTTATAAAGACCTTGAGGCCAGGCTTCAAAATAGTAAGTGTGAGGCAGAGGAAAGAAAGTGGGTAGAATTCACTCTTCAGTTTATCGACGAAGTTTGGGAATCTGAAGAACGGTTTAGCAAAGCTGCCTCACTACTATCGGTCCATCAAAACTACTCTAGTGCAAAATGTATTGGATATTTCTTAGCGGATGTCTTCTATGAACGGTACTACCTAAATGATGCCGCCACTGCTGGACGAGTCTTGCCGATAGTCCTTGGATTAGAATTTGAATACGCTGATTTAAGAAATCTGATGAAGATGATACTGCCTCAGAGTGGAGTAAAAGAGCTTAAAAAGAGAATTTTTTAATTAGAGAGATTTCTCATTAATTCTTTCTTGGTACCCCTCTTAACGTCCCTTATCTTACCTTTTGCGGCGTTTGAAGCCGCTCTGAAGACCAATTGGACCTTGGAAGCTACGATCCGTCCATCCTGGTTGGCAACGTTCTCAAAAGACATTTTAGTTCCTATTTCATTTACCAACTGACGAGAAACTTTGAAATCAATATTCAATGCTGAATCGTCAGAAGATTTTTCAATTCCGTTTATATTTTTAAGAAAGGCTTCCTCGAATTTGGCACCACCAGAGGTAAAGTCTAAGAGTACCGTGCTTCCGAGCTGGCGAGTTTCAATTTTAAGGCTCTTGCCCGAGTCCGGTCCCATATTATCTACGAAATTTACCAGTAAGTGATAAATTGCTTGCTCAATATTTTCTCTTTTAGACCAGATTTTTACCGTATCTTCGACATCGATTTCGACTTCTACACCTGCAGTAAAAACTTTACTCGCTATCAGGTCGATACCTTTTGTAATAACTCCTTCCATCCCGAGGGCCTCAAAGCCTTCGGCCTTCATCTTATCTTCCCAGGTTTCCTCAACGCTCACAACCTGACTATTAGCTGACTGTTCGAGGTGTTTCTTGTTCAGAGGTTTAGGCACTTTTAATGAAGGAACTGAACTCTCGTTCCAGATTTTATCAATTTGCGCCTGGTCTTCGTCAGCATCCTTACCTTTTAGGATGGTGCCCTTTCCAGCACTATCGGTTAGCGCCTCTGCGGCACTACGATTGGCATAGAGCGCCTTATAGGTATCGAGTAGTCGGACTACGGTTGGTAGGCCATTATTTTGCAAGGCCTTTCGAATGACCACTTCGGCTTTTGATTTGTCGAAATAGTTCTCGCTATCTAAAAACTCAACAGCTGCTAATTCGGAATCGGCATTATTCAACTCTCTAGATCGATTGGATAGAACCTCCCAAAAACCAAAGAGTGGAGTAATTAAGGCCAAGAGATAAAAGGCCCATTTAAAGACATTCAGTTTTTCAAGTAATACTTCTCGGTGGAGATCGGACTTTTCGAGTACCTCATCTCTTTTAATTTCTAACCTTTCGAAACGAGCACCAATATTTGAAATTATGACTTTTACGCTATTGCCGCCTAGTCCACCGCTGCCCACTTGCTTAACTTTTTCGTGAAACCAATGCACATCTGAAGAGAGGGTATTAAGTGTTTTAGAGGCACCGGCCAATGCCACACTGAAGTTATTTTCTAAACTTGCAAGTGTTTCACCAAAACATTCTTCCGTGGTTGCCATGAAGCCGTCGGAAAGGAAAAGTGAGCCACTATCATTTATAAGTTTCGCAGTATAACTTTGATTAACTCGGCTAAAGCAAGTGGCTATCCCATCTTGTAAAACACTTATTTTTTTGAGTTGTAATGAGCGAGTTTGAAGGCCTGAAGTGGCCCAGATAAGTCCGGCCAGTGAGACCAATAAGAGGTGACTTCTTTTTGGTTTCAGTAAACTATTTACGAATTTTTTCATCACTAACCCTTTGAAAATTCATTTTCCCACAGACAAGGCGTACTGCCTCCACATATTAGGGTTACAAGTTGCAGCAAGTTAGTCAAGATTAGGCAGTAAATTCCCCTTTTTGCCCCTACAAAATGCCATAAGCCCCTGTTTATTGAATTCATCTGGTGAGACTTAGGGTAGTGTAGGGCATGTCGACTTTCGAGCTAGACCGCGCCTTATCCAATGAAAACAAAGAAATCACCAGACGCCTGTTGCTGGGACTTTTCTTCTCGCTCTGCCTGCATCTCTTAACTCTCAATCTAAGCTACCTTCTGCCTAGCGCAACCCCTGGCGCCGGCAAACCTCTACCAAAACATATAAAGGTAGAAAAAATAAGCCGTCAGCAATTGAAGCAATACAGAACGGTTGGAGTGAAGAATGGCAAAAAGGGATATACCGAAAAGCTCCAGAAAGGAAAAATTCTTCCCAAAAAATTTACTCGCAAAATTGTAAAACCAAGGAAGCCGAGGGCCCAAAGGTCGACCACAGTCTCGCCGCCAGTCAAGACACTTTCACTTGCTGCGCTTAAAGCTGATACTTCAGTCAGTAAAACAATAAAACAAATTGAAGCACGTTCGAAAATAAAACAAAAAAAAGAAAAAGAAGAGAAAGTTAAGTTATCTCTGCTCTCTAATAATGCGGTTATGCAGCAGCGACAAAATATTTTAAAAGACTTGGCGGCTAATCCTGATTCCGCCCAAGCGATCCAAAACACAGGCTTTGATATTAAGTTTGAGCCACCTGAAGGAGTGTCAGAGGACGAGCTCAACTCGATGGAGAAAATTTACTATAGCTTCCAGCGGCGAACCTTTGAGACATATGTGACATCTTTTTTGAAAACTTATCGAACTATGCTTCTTAGAAGACCTCAGATTAAAAGACCCCTCAAAGAAAAAATTCATGTCCTTACAGGTAGGGTCATTTTTGATAAGGACGGCAATATTATTTCGATCAAAATTATTCGATCTAGTGCAGATGATGATGTTCATGATTTATTTGAGGATACCTTAAAAGAGATGCGGGCCTTACCTAATCCCCCGAAGGATCTGGTGCGTAAGGATGGCCAGTTTTCAATTTATTATCAATTAAAAATAAATGGCTAAATTTTTGATAAAGCAAAGAGTAGCGCGAGACCTAAGAAAGAAAATACTAAAAATCGCGGGTCTATTAGCGAATGCAGAAAATCTCTGGAGCCTGCCGCAATAGAATCTTTAAAGACCGAGGGGCGAGTTGGGATTTTTGCTTTAAGGTCAGAAAATAAGAGGCTTAATTCACTATCAAATTTCTTTTGAAAATGCTGTGGAAGAACCGCCTCAGGAATCTGTTCTGAGACCTTTTCAAGCACCATATGAATTCTCTGATATTCTTCAAGACAGGCAGAGCATTCGCTAATATGTTCTTTCAATTGAGAAGATCTAATCTCAGACTCATCCATTCCTAAAAAAGAATAAACTTGTCTAGTTCGTAGGCAGCTTTTTTTACTATATTCGGCTAATGAGTTCCTAAGAAGCTCTTTTGATTCTGTATGATATAAGTAGCGAGTTTCATCCATGCTGGGCCCATTCGTTCCATGACAATCCGATATTATTCATCAGCTGGTTGCGAGAGCGAGAGAGAAGCGCCAATAACTCAGGCCGATTGACACCTATTATTTGCTCAATTTCAGCTTTATCAAATGCAGTTTTTTGACGCAAGAATAAGACTGCTCTCTGCGATTTTTCAAGACAATAAAATGGTAGGAAGTTCTTATCGCCTACCTTATTTGCTGGAATTTCGGTCTTGCGAATGCCACTACTATAGACTTCTTTATAGAGGTCTATTTTTATTTGCAGTATGTGGCGAAAACCTTCTAGGGAAGAGTCTAACTCCAGTTCACTTGAGACTTCTTGTTCTCTTTTCTTTTCAAGGAATATAAAGACTGCCTCGAGAACCATCTCCTGCGCCGTGGCCTCAGAGCTTTGCAGTCCATAAGCGAAGGCGTAGAGGTCTTTATTAAAGCGCCGGATGACATTTTCTAATTCTTTGATTTTCATGTCTTAATCATAACAAGGGAGTTTATTCCCTACAAACGGCCCAGCAAAATTCTTTAATTATAGTGACTTATAAACCCTTAAAGCAAAAAGCTCAAGTATTGTCAGGACTATCCGATAAGTTTGTGAAGACTAGGTTTAGAAAAGGATAACCTATGAAAACTTATAAATTATCACTGATTCCTCTGGCACTAATGCTGATTGGCCTCTTTTTAACAAGTGGTTGCGGTCAGAAAACCAGTAAGAAATCCAGTAGTCCGACGGGCTCAACCAATGCCCTACTCCCTCCTCCACCTAATGGAACGCCAAATCCTGGTGGAACTCCCAACCCCGGTGGCGACGCCTGTGGAACAGGCGGTCCAGGCAGTAGTTTCGGTACTGGTAATGAGCAAGGTGTGGCAGATGCTGGCCAAACTATTGAATACTACCGAATTAATAATCCTCCAGTAGTTGCTCACGGAGCAACTGGAGGACAGGTGGTCTGGTCTTCGCGAACTGACCTCTCTCCTGGAATATCTGAAAATATTTTCTTTACCAATTCTCGCTTTAATGTGCGGGTGATTCCAAGAAGACAGTATTTTGGATTTGATAGCCGGGGAGTTTCCTGTCTCTATCAACCACGCCCTTATCAAAAACTACAAGTGGGTGTTCAACTGCGAAAGCGAGAATCCGTCAGCGGGTTTTATCATCTATTCGACAATATTGCTGTGGATGGTGCCTCAAGAGTTTACGAGTTTCCAATCCCTCAAAACACCCAATTTCCATTGGTGGTAGAGCTTCTCAATATTAAATGGGAGTACTCTTGCCAAAGTTACTGTGATCAAGGTTATCCCAATGTGGCAGGATTTTGTCCTTGGGACAATGTCTGGTCAACAGAATGTGTCCAAGTTGAAGTTCAGTTCTCTACTGACGATACAAAAGACATCCCTGGTCAGCGGGAATTTTAAGAAAATTAGTAAACTATTTAAGCAATTTTATAATATCTAGGGCCAAGTTTTTATTCTTGGCCTTAGACACTTCTACTAATAGTCCAGGACAAGTCACATTCACCTCAGAAATTTGATCACCTAATATATCAAACGCCACCCAAGGAACATCATACCTCATCAGACGCTCACAAATGCCCTTACAACGTTCCAACTGTACTTTATTCAAAGTGGTAGCTTCAAAAGTTGCACCTTGCGCGATATTGGCTAAAAAGTCCCCCTTAGGTGGAATTTTTAAAATGCTTCCAAGTTCGACACCGGCAAAAAAAGAAGCGCGTATTTCTCCAGACTCGACCGCTTTCACAAAAGGCTGAGCAATCACTGGCCCTTTGAATTCTTCTACCTTGCGATTGAAAGCTTCAATAAGTTTTGTTTCGTCATGGCGGGAAACCTTCTCGACCCCAATTCCTTGATAGAGGTCCATAGGTTTTAAGATTAGATCCTGGCACTCAACCTGCTCTAGGTATTTTAAAAACTCAACTTCACCACTTCCCACAAAGCTTTTAAGAGAATCCTTCTCTTCGTAGGCCAGCAATTTTTCATTGTGAAGCATTATACCTTCGGGGGAATTGATGACTTTGATTCCTCGCAGCTCTTTCATCGATTTAAACATCCACAAATAGCGAAGGTAGCGCGAGTCAAAGGGAGGGTCTAATCTCATATGGAAGGTGTGCTGATTGCCTGGCTCGATCCATTTCTCACCTTCCAGAGAAAAATTCTTCAGGTAGGCACCGCTTTCTTCGAAGGCTCCAGAAAAGGTAAATACTTTTAACGGGGTTTTGTCTGTATTGGCGAAATAAAAATCTTTCTCAAAAAGTAGGTAAACCTCGATCCCACGATCCATCATGCTCAAGGCCAGCATTAGCGTACTGTCCTTTGTGGGAACTAATTTCTCAAGTGGATCAATTAAGAAGATATGGCCGCTCATTTATTTTCCTTGAATAGGTAATCGCTGAATTCACCTTCGCTATCTGAATCTTTAAATTCTTGGTATTCTTTTTCGATATGCCCAAAGAACTGCTTTAAGTCGTGTCCGAGTCTACCTTGAAGTTTTTTGACCTGATCGGCTTTGCGTTCATAAGTTAGTAGTGCCGCTAGTGAAGCGTTATTCCAGCTCCTTTTTAAGGGATAGCAATAAGAGATCTTCTGCTGACTACAAAATTTTTCAAAATAAGGTTTAAATTTATCGATCATAAAGCGGTCTAACAATTTCTTGGCATCCCCTTTTTTCAGATTCTTATGCTGTGAATAAACCTGGTTCAATTGCTTGCTCAAAATCACAATCTTAGAACTTAGAAGTGCCGATTCATTACGCCGCTTCATTTTTGCTTTAATTTCGTCTTTGCTTAATTTGAAATACTCATAGGCCATGACTTGGCCAAAGTAATTGGCCAAATTTTCATTTAGCTCAACTTCGTCTTTAATAAAGAAAATAGTATGGAAGAGCTCATGGAAGATCAATTCCGCTAACTCTGAATCTTTGTACTGGAAAAAGGAGGATAAGATGCGATCTTCTAATTTCCCGAGAGTCGAATAAGCATAGACAGGACGGGTATAAGTCACGAATCCTTCAGCACTTTTTTTAGAGGCATATTCTTTGGCGGAAGCTTTCTTAAAAAACCCAAGGTAGGGAAAGCAGCCGACCAGCGGAAAACATTCTTCCAATGCCTCAATTTTATCGGCGGGAGAAACTATTACCAGATGGGTGACTGCCTCTCCTTTCAATATCGTTGTTTTACTATAAATCCCAGTTGAAGGCTTACCCCAATAACGATAGAAATATTCTTTGTATTTAGTAATTAATTTAATTTTGTCTTTAATTGATTCTTCAACAGTCGGGTCTTTTAAAATTTCACTATTTTTTTTAGACCTGGACTGAAGTTTCAGCTGACCTATACCTTGTTCGACAAGATAAGAGAATTTTGCACAACCTGAACTAAGGAAGGCCACTATTAAAAGAAATGAGAAGGTTTTAAAAAAACCAGACGATACCTGCTGCATACTTCATATTATCTGAGGCCCGATCAAAATCAAAGGCTGGAATGATTGTTTTTACCGAGGCTTTCAAGGAAAAGGTCTTGGTCATGCGAATCTGGACCGAAAAAGTACCAAAAGCAGAGTCTTGGCGCCGTTTTGAAAGCTCCCCTTCAATATTGAGAACTTGGTTTGTGCCATCATCTCTAAAGGAAAAATCCGTGCGGTCATCAATTAATAGGCGGGCGTACCCCAAGCTGATCATCGGACGGAAGCGTGACTTCCTACCGGCCAGTGCCTGACGGATTCCGATTCCCGCGACCCTGGTTCGGACTCGATTCTGCATACCGACAATTGAAGAGTTTGTTCCCTCTACTTTAATGACATTGGCCTCGGTGGTGATATCGTCAGTATGGGCATAGGAAAACTCAATAGCGGTATTTTGGAAAAGATAAACTGCCAGAGAGGTGGCGTAGGTTCGAGAGACCAGGTCATTTTGACGAGTTGTCCCATAGACTTGTTTATTATAACTAAAATCTAAATCCAGTTCGAAAAGCGCAAGCGCCTGACTGGATAAAAGAAGCGCTCCAAGAGCTATAAGATATTTTAATCTAGACATAAGTCCTCTAGATTATTTTATCTCTTATAATGCCGGCATATCAGCCGGCAAAAAGTGCTTTGCTAAGGTAATCGAGTTCCCCAATCCTTAAGTAGTTGGCCCTGACAGGAAAGAGCAGTGGCGCTAAGTACTTCGACATCAACCCAATGCCATTGAAAATCCCGGTCTTCCGCTGGCGGTAGAAAGTGAACAATACGATTACAATTAGTCCTTCCTTTCCACTTTTTAATACCTTTCATATTACTAGTACCTTCAACCAGTACTCGAAAGCTCTTTCCCACAAGAGGCGCCCGTAATTTGGCCTGAATTGCCAATTGATAGGCCTGAATTTCTCTAAGTCGTTCGCCTTTGATATCTTTTGGCAGAAGGTCTTCTAACGCCGCCGCTCGGGTTTTAGCGCGCTCGGAATAGACATAAGAATAAATGAAATCAAATTGCGCCTGGTCCAAGAGATCCAATGTCGCCTGGTGTTCTGATTGGGTCTCATTTAAAAAGCCAGCGATTATATCTGTAGAGATGACAATCTCAGGTTGGGCCTTACGCAGTTTCTCAACCAGACCCAGATAATGTTCCACCGTATATTCTCGGAGCATTCGCTTTAAAACACTATTGCTTCCCGACTGAACTGGTAAGTGCAGGTGCTTTGAAAGTTTTTTAGCCTCTCCGTGCACCGCCACCAATTCGTCGCTAACGTCGTAGGGATGGCTAGTGGTGTAGCGAACCATTTGCAAGCCGTCGATTTTTTCGAGCTCCAGTAAGAGCTGTGCCAAATTTTCACCATTATCATGGCCGTAAGAATTTACATTTTGACCAAGTAAAGTTACCTCTTGAATGCCACTGTATTCCACCAAGCGCTTAATATCGGTCACCACTTCAGCGCATTTTCGACTGCGCTCTTTGCCCCGAGTATAAGGGACAATACAGTAGGAGCAATATTTATTGCAGCCTTTGATAATATTGACAAAGGCCTGGGGTGAATCTTGGGTAATTTTAGTCTCGATCGAAAAGTTCTCATTTCGATCCCAGGAGTTAATCGTAAATTTTGAATCACCCGCATAAGTGCGATAGACCATATCGTTAATTTGATCGATAACATCAGTTCCAAAGGCAAAGTCGAGATGTTTGTATTTCTTAACTAACTCTTTGCCTTCAACCTGGGCCACGCAGCCACCAATACCAACTACTAAGTCCTTATTACGGGCCTTGGCATGTTTCATATTACCGAGCTTTGAATAGAATTTATTATTGGAAAGGTCTCTTACTGCACAGGTATTAAAAAGTACCATATCTGCGTCATCGACTTCTTGTGTTTGCGTAAAATTAAGATCTTTAAGATGGGATAATAAGCGCTCAGAATCGTGGTAATTCATCTGGCAGCCAAAAGTTTTGATCCAGACTTTCCTTGGTGGGAAGGTCAGCTCCCCCATTTTTACCATTTGAACCCCGCTTTCGGGATCAAGAAATGAAATTTCACGGGGACCATCCCCCCGTGCGCCCAATCCTGTTTGATTGGCACCGCTGTCAGTCTGCATAAAATTGCCCTGTTAAAAAGCTTTATGAGCTTGTTTGAATTTGTACTACTGCTATTCACTCAATTCAGTACCAAGGGCGCATGGGTCTGACAATAGGAATCTGCGAATCTATGGACAATGGTTGGGGATTTGGCAAAAAAAAACGGCCTCCGTCATGGAATCCGCCTTTAGATTCTTTTTTTGTTCGAAGAAAACTACTTTTTCTTGCGAGTTGCTTTCTTAACGGCTTTTTTCTTAGTCGCTTTTTTACGAGTTGCTTTCTTCTTAGCGGCTTTTTTCTTAGTCGCTTTTTTGCGTGTCGTTTTTTTCTTGGCGGCTTTTTTCTTAGTCGCTTTCTTACGAGTTGCTTTTTTCTTAGCGGCTTTTTTCTTAGTCGCTTTCTTACGAGTTGCTTTTTTCTTAGCGGCTTTTTT
>JABGVH010000196.1 GCA_018646195.1 Halobacteriovoraceae bacterium | reverse complement strand
TTTGTTTTTCTGAATTTTTCTGAAATCTTTTTTTAACTTAATTAGATCGAACATATCAAACTCCTTTTTGATTTGGAGTAAGCTTCTCAAGAAAAATTATATTGGGAAAGAGGTGCTAGGCGCCGAACATACGATTGAATTAACACTACTGCTACTGCCACTGTCTGGGGAGCCAGCTGAGCCGCCTGAACAGTTCTGGAAGCCAATTAATAGCCCGGCCAGAACAAATCCGATCGCAATAATTCTTTGAGGTTTTTTCATCTTAACCAGCTTATCGGCACAACGGTGGCAAAGATTGACTATTATTGTCAGCCAACGGCTTCGTAATTCTAGCTAGTTAAATATTCTTTAATAATAGGGAGAAATAGGTGGCGAGATTTGCTGCCGGACTTAGTTTTCGTTGGATCAGAGGATCCAATGGACGCGCTAAGTTTACATACTTAGAAAGCAAAACAGAAACTCTACGGGGGACCAGTTCTCCGCCTATAATTTTAGAGACTTTACCTTTGCTATCGATGGATAGACTGCCCCGGTCTTTGAGAATAATCTCAGTTACTTTATTTTGTCTTCTCTCATAGCGGAAGGCCAAGACATCATTAGTTTTCTTTCTGGTTTTAAAGACAAGTTTAAAAAGGCGACCTTTGCTATCGTAAAGAATCCTAAGCTGTTCTCCATTTGATTTTTTGACGGCTTCAAACTTCCCACTTTTAGTATATGAAAATTTTCGCCACTGCTTCTTATTACTAATCGAAAGCAATTTACCATGTTTCTTGCTATAGGTGATTTTATACTTCTGCGCTTTGGGTTCACTGCCAAAGGCAATAAACGAACTAATAATTAAGAAAGAAAGAAGCAATTTTTTAATCATAAATTCATTGTACCTACTGTATTAAAAATATTCCAGGTAGATGCTAATTCCCTCCTCAAAGTAAATTTAAACTCCTTAATTTAAAGAAGAAGTTAAGTATCCCCCGAGTTTTTAACTCAAGCTCTCAACGAGGCTTCCGAAGAGATTTCAAACAATCTCAATTTCGGAGGAAAAATGAAGTATTTTCAGATTCTATTAGTATCCCTAACTATTTTTATGGTTTCCTGTGCAGGGCCTAAAACAAAGACAGTCCTCCACAATAAACAAGTTAATACGCCGATCAACAAAATTTTGGTCTTTCCTGTTACCTCATTTAAAGGCAATCAAAATAATTCTTCGAAAACTTACGACCCCGCAGTTGTTTCTGCTTGGGTAGACCTTTACGGTAAAGACAAAGTTGTTCCAGGAGGAAGTCCTCTATTAAAGCTAATCAAAAGCTCTGGGCCAAAAACCTATGCCAAATTAATAAACAGTATTCATGACAAAAAAGACTTCGAAAAATTCACCTCGAGTCCCTGGATGAAAAAACTGGTTAGCAATGTAACCAATAAATTTGGAAATTATCATTTCGCTTTTGCGATATCAAATGGCAGTAAAAAACGCTACACAAAAGGAAAGCCGGTTTATCTTCACATGGCCCTTTTTGACACTAAGAAAATGACCTGGAAATGGATTACCAAGGTTAAAAGTTCAAAGTCAGCAAACTGGACTACCTCTACCGTTTCGATGGTGAAAAGCAGCTTTGATACTATTGAGAAAATTGAAAAATCTAGCCGTGCACCGGCTTCAGAATAAAAATAAGTAAATGATTAAAGGGCCCTTTCTAAGGGCCTTTTTTTTTGCCCCCAAAGCATAAGCCGATTATAATTATTTGATATGAGAAAAATAGCAAAATTTATAAATCTTAAAATGCTATTTTTTCTAATGCTACTCAGCGCCGTTTACTTGCTTCTATTAACTTCTCTTCCACTGATTTGGTCCTCCCATTCAATGGAAGAAATAATTATGCTGAATTCATTTAAACAGGCCTTCCAACCCTTTTCTAATTGGTTTGGACACCTCTACCTCATAAAATTTATATACTTACCTCTTGAGCAGTATTCCCAAAACCCAGGGCTGGACTCCTTTCTAATTAGGCAGGTGATCTATTTCTTTAGCTGCAGTTTCTCACTACTTTTATTGCTCAAAGTCGCCAGAATTGGAACAAGCCTCTCTTACCTCTTCTGTTTTTTATTCCTACTCCACCCAAGCATTCAGCACATCCTATTGGCCGCTGAAAATAATTTTTCTCTTTTTGGACTACAATTCCTTTTCTTAACTTATTTCTATCAGCTTTCAGAACAATCTGATCCGCGCGGGAATTTTTCCCTACCAGCAATTGGCCTGCTGGGAATTCTCTTGGCATTTATGATCCTATTTCATAGCCTGGCCAAATTTTATCTCTTTCTAATTCTCTTTTTTCCTCTAGACCTAATGTTTAGAAAAAGAGAACTGTTAAGAATTAAATTTTTGTTGACCTTGATAGCGACTAGCATCTTATTTTCATTTCAATTTTTCTCGGACTACGCTCTAGGACTATCCTCCGTTTTTGAAAATAACTTCATCGTTCCGGTGGCCGAGCTACCTGCAATTTACACTCTCAATTTTTGGAAGAACTACGTTTTCATTGGAATTCACAAAAGTCTATGGGCCGGTTTTGGAGATTCACAACTATGGTCAAGGATACTTTTAAAAGTGTTTAGTATGGCGACAGTGGTTGCAATTCTCTTCAAAATTTTCAAAGTCTGTAAATCGACCCTTAAAAAAGACTCCTGCCTCTTCTCTCAAATCCTCTTACAATTAATAATTTTAAGTGGCGCAATTGGGGTCTTTTACCGCCCTCCTCAATTAGAATATTGGAGCCCATTTTTTCTCTTCTTCCTTCTTCTTCTTTTTCTCGATTTCCGGACATCAAGATTATCTAAAAGACTTATAATCTTGTTCAGCCTGGTTGGACTAATCAGCTTACCTAGTCGCTTACAAAGCTTTATTGCGGGGGAAATACCACTGACTAATACTGAAGCCGAGCAATTCCTAGGTCTTTACAAAAAAATAAAAAGTGTAGAAAATCCTGAAATTTTTAGAACTGTTTTAGCCAGCTATGAATACGCGCCCTACGACGGTCTTATAAAAATCCACTTTCCTATTGCAGCTGCAGAAATTTACTATCAAGACCAGGCCGGGGCCATATTCCACTCTCCCCCCTGCCTGAATTCAAAAAAATGGTGCTCGGTTGTGCCGCCCTTTACAATTGGACGAGGTATTGCAAATAAGTGGTTAAATCCGCTTGAGGAAAGGCCTCTGTTTATGCCGTTAATTCTTAGGCTGCCTTAGTGTCCGACTTAACTAGAGTTAATTTGGGGTGTTCACCTGGAGCTAATTTACTTGGCCTTTCGAGATTTTCCAGCAATGAATTGTATTCGCATATAACTTCAGAGAAGTAATCCCCTTGACGAAAATGAATGGGATCAGTCTCACCTTTACTCAAATGACTAAGATGGCGCTGCATTTTTAAAACAGGCCCAGCTATTTTAGCACTTATAAAAATTCCACCGTAAGTAAAAACTACCGTTCCGACGAAGGCACTAGCGTATAAGTTCCAACCGAGTAAGCTTTGTAGCCCATAGATTACCGCGGTAGCGAAAAATGTTACTACCCCTAGTTGCAATAAGAATTTTGTTTGAAAACTAGTGTTGATCATCAGGGTTCTTTGGCGTCTCGAGTGAGGATGGTGATCATGGTCCCAGCGCTCGGCCAATAGGTCTTTGTAATAGTCGTGGTATTGCATGAGTGTTCCTCTGGTAGCTTGTTACACTCACTTATCGGTAAATTAGGGGGGTTACTAAAAGAATAAAAGGCCGGAGCAGAACCACCTGAACCACTAGAGAAGTGCCCCGGCCAAATATTTATTCTAGAATGATTAAATAATACAATACCAACGCCATGCAGCATAGAGTTTCCTATTAAATATTCATGTTAAAACTTTACTAAATGGTCAGGTATGCATGTGTAACTTGCTGTATTTATAAGGTCGCCCGGTCCCAATCGTACTCTTCTGGGCAATCTGGCCTGGGTTTGAGCTCGACTAGTAGACTGCCCTCATGGAGTAAGCGAAGACCTGTTGAGCCCACTTGTAAGGCCAAAATACGCTGTAATAGACCCGACTGGTAGCGAGAGGCGTCTCTAAGCTGCGCCACTTTTAAAAAGCCTAGGTTTAATCCCTCGCTACTAACCTGGCCACCTCGGTCGGCGAGTATCTTTTCCATTTTCTGGCGGCGCTCGCCAGTCCACGGATCAGAGTCTCCAAAAAGTGTAATTGAAGAACCAGATAGGTAAGCTAGTGGAAGGATAACCTCATCGACAACATGCTCGTCATCATCAAAATAGAGATCGAGCCAGGTCTTTCCCACCTGACTATAATTTAAAACCACATCTCCAAAAGAGTAATTTAAATCAAAATGCTTTTCCATTGCCGCAGGAATTTTAAATCGGGGAGCACAGAAAAAATCATGAATTAACACCATAGGAGTTCTTGCAGGCGCTTCTCTATTTATTTTCAAGGCCCTTTCAAAATCTTCCATCTCATGAATAATTGCATTCAAGCTACAAACTGCGCTCTTGACACTGGAAGGGGCCTCTTTAAAAAAATCAGACTCTTCCATATAGGCACCACTCAAGACAGAAAAATGGTGATGAAAAATATTGGCCATTTCTTGCGAATAAGGTGGCTTTGGGCTTTCTTCAATGGGGTACACACCGTATTGGTTAATTCTCTCAACAATTCCTTTTAAACGTTCAAAGAGAAAAGGCCATTGGCGAGGGCCATCTAAAACACCATGAAGTCGAGAGAAGTATTGTAAATTACCGCTTAGGCATTGCCGAAATAATTTCAACCATCCCATGGCAATAGGAGAATCGACGATATCAAATACCATCACCTCTCCATTGGAGAAAATGACTTCATAAGAGTATTTTGAAAGTTGGTATTCTTTGGCGGTATAGATATCCATACCCTATTATAGGGCTACTTTAGAGGTTGGTACATTTTATTAAGCGCTAAGTCTTCCGAGTAATTCCAGTACTTACGGTAGAATTTCACATAGCGTTGCCAATTATCCTCACCCATCAGCTCGGCAATTTGATCCTCATACTGAATTCTATTAACCATCAACTTATCGTAATTTTTTTGAAAAGACTCATCTTCCAAATTGTCTTGCACAATATCGTTGCTAATTAAGGCGCTTTCCACTTCCAAGGCCTCACCGGCCAATTGAACAACTTCCTCAATTTCGGAATCGCTGAGGTTTAATTCTGAGGTTAAGAATTCATTTTTTGCCAAGCTCCATTGCTCCTCTTTATCAATAGCGTCTGGCAATTTTGTAATTACCTTTTCTCCCATTAATTTTGAAGTGGCAGCACTCTCAAGCCTGACGACTTGGACTTTTAGTTTCGCTCTCTTTACTAATTTAAATTGCTCTTTTTTGAATTTTTGTTGATCTTTCTTAAGCTCTGAAATATTTTGCAGCTCTATCCCCTCATCGATCGATGAGCTCTCATTGTTGGCACCAAGGTAGATCAGCCCAATAAGAGGCAGCGAAAATAAGAGTAGCAGCAGCAGTTTTTTCATGTTCTTTAAATTTAAAAAGGGACTGCTCGTTCGAACAGTCCCCAATCCTAGTTAATTATTTCTATTAGAAATTTCTACAAGTACTTATGAAACAAGCTCCGCGATGACGAGGTCCGCGAGCAGCTAACTCACAGGCACGAAGTGCACTTTGCTCAGCAGATACACGAGAAAACGAGAGAGTTCCTAAAAACGATCTCTGTCCCATACGTCCCTGACGAACAGCGGTACATTGTACTCGTCGATGAGGAACTGGTCCGCCACCAACTTTTAAACTTCTAAGGTTGCGTCTAATATTTTGAAGAAGATTTTGAATACGAGGAAAATTAAAGGCTCCCGCTAAATGAAGGCGTACTTCGCGAAAGGCCTGGCGTGCCCTTTGAAGAACTGGTTGGCAGCGAGCTGGAAGTCCACGGCCAAATCTTGGAAATGGACGAGGCATAGGACGTGGTCCGCCACCGATCCGTTGTCCACACATGGCCAGACGACCAACTACCCGATTAAAGCGACGGGCGGCCCTAGTTACGGGAAGGCGAAGTACCCTCCGATTGACGATGCGCTCGAGCCGGTCGGCTTGGGTTGTTAATTGGTTCAGTGTCATTTGAGTCTGTCCTCTTCCCGGACGATGGGGTTGGGCACTGGCAAGTAGTGGTAGCAATAAGCAGGCCGCTATAATTAGTTTCTTCATCATTCTCTCCCTTGGATAAATCCAAATTTATTTAAAAAGACCCTCTCGGTCCATTGAGGTCATAGTTATTTGAAGTTCTTAGAGCAAGATTCTCGCCAAATTCCCTTACATCTCTTAAAAGTTTTAATTATTCAAAAATTTAAAGAGCTTAGTAGCTATTGATCGTAATCAGATGAAAGAAATGACAAGTAAACTCTCGAGGACAAAAGTGGACTGGTTACCTTCGGGCCCCACTTTTCAGAGTCAAAATGTTTTGACTCCGGGCACAATAACAGCATTCTTACTTCACCTATCTTTGACGATCACCACAACAGAAGTAGAAAATAATGAAAATTACCAAGGACGAATTCGTGAAAAACATTACTATCGCAGGCCTTCTGCTTTTTCTTTCTCTCTCGCTTCTCGATGCCGCAGAGAAAAAATACTACCTACTAACTACCCATGACCCGCATATTGTAAAAGACTTGCAAAAATATACTGTCTTAGAAAAAAATACCGGTCGCCTAGTTATAGTTTCGAAAATTAAAAAAGTTCCCGATTTTATAAACCATTACTTACGTCCTATTAAGTTAAGTGAAGTAAAATCTTATACTCCCGTGTTCAAGACTAAAATGAATCCTGATCCCAGTGTCCAAATGGCGCTTAAAAATATCACTCCCGAAGACGTCAAAAGCATCGTCACCAAACTCTCTTCTTTTGAGAGGCGTTCGGCCGGTACTGAAGACAATAAGAAAGCATCTGAATGGATCGAAGCAGAGTTTAAAACTTATGGCTATCAAACTGAGAGCGATTGTTTCCGTAACAATACCTGTAATATCTATGCCGAACGAAAAGTCGAAGGAAAGGACTACTTTTTAATCGAGGCCCATTTAGATTCAGTTGGTCGCCCAGGAGCGGGAGCTGACGATAATGCTAGCGGCGTCGCCGGTCTACTAATCTTGGCCAGAGAGATGGCCAAGCAGAATCCTGACAAGTCGCTTATATTTTTCGCCACAAACGGTGAAGAGCGCGGTCTACTTGGGGCCAAGCACTATGTTAAAAAACTTAAAAAGAGTGGCAAGCTCTCCAAAATCAAATTCGTCCTCAACATGGATATGATTGGCTACAACCAGAATGGAAAAGTCGACCTGGAAACAAATCGTGAGCACGAAGATCAGGCGCGCTGGATGAGTCAGCTGGTCAACGCCTATACCGGACTCACTCCCAATATCTCAATACCGGCCTGGGGCTCAGACCATATGCCTTTTCTCAAAGAGGGCATCGAAACCATCCTGACAATTGAGTACTGGAAAACCAAGACCCCTTGCTACCACTCTAGCTGCGATAAACCAGGTCATCTGAATTATCAGTACGCTGCCGAAATCATACGGCTCAACTTGGCGACGATTCTACACAAAGAATTTTGAGCTGATTTTAGGTAGTTAGGAGCAGTAAAATTTTCATCCATGGCGACACGCCGCAATATTACCGTTATAGTTAATTGTGACTGAAGAAACCGCCTACGCCATTCTCGACTTTCCCGCCATCAAAGGACCTCAACAGGAATTATCACAATTTCTTGAAGAGCATCCTGAGTTGATTGCTATGCAAGCGGATATAGAAAGAGGACTTGGCCAAATAGACGATCCAATACAGCGCTTAGAAAGGCTAACAAGCATGATGATGGCCTCTCAGGCGGCCATGAAAAGAGAAGTTTCAAATTTGCAGGCAAAGTTCGACAAAACCCTACTGCACTCAATGGCCAATTTTATTACGACTAAATTTTCTTAAGTGCGGGAACCGCTGTTGGTTTTCCATTTTTGCCCATACCAACCAGAGTAAGACTGGCGCTAGTAGCGTGGATTCTATTCTCAATCGCCTGCCCTTCAGCATAGACTTCAACCACAATCACCATCGATGTAGTACCTACACTTTCTAGCACTGCCTCAATTTGAACATGCTCACCAATTTTAACTGGATACTTAAAATGTACTTCGCTGACCTTGACCGTCGCCACATCCATGCCTGAGTGCTTTTCGGCCACCATCGCCGCCGCAAGGTCTATCCAACCCAGGATAAAGCCGCCAAAGATATATCCATTCGGATTGGCGTGATTAGGCATCACGATATGACGAGTGCTGACTCGGCTGTATTCAATGGAATTGGTTTTCACCATAGGACACTCGTTCTAGATATCGGTTAAAAAAGGAATCCTGATTATTTTCCACCAGGGGTCATAGTCTTCTTTTACCTTGAGAGAGCCTTCTTCGTAGGCCCAGACTTTTTGACCTTTATCATTTTTCTTTTTCTTAATCTTCAGTCTGATCAGCGCCTTATACTTCTTATTATTAAAAAAGAAATTATCGGCCTTACCGCAAATTTTTGAAAGATGCCCTTTTAAGACTAGCTTGCCAGTATTCTTCTTAACCATGCCGCCAAACTTATACTTATCCCAATAAATATTATGAAATAGAGCGCCGGTAGGCTTAGAAAAGCTGATCACAATATCAGTTGGTAAATTGACAGGAATTGGTAATCCTAAGCTCTTGCACTTTAAAACCTTTTTAAATTTTGCCGTGACATCGATAATTTGATCGAAGACATAAATTAAAATCTGAGGGAACTCTTCCTCACTCTTTCCATTTATAACAACTGCCTTAACTCCCTCACTTTCTGCAAGCAGCTTAGCGGTAATCATGTTTTTGGAAAGGCTCATCGAAACTTTTGCCCCCAATAGGTCGAGCAGTGTATGATCTTTCTGACCGTGGTGATGGCCCATTTCGTGAACTAGTATTTGAACTGCTTTTTCAAGCCCAATTCCCTCGGTAAGACCGGTCCTGGAATTTTTATGGTACAGCAGATCCTTATTTACCATAATGACGGAACCAATCTCATCCCCTGTCTTGGCTATTTTCATTTCACCATCTATTACAAATGTTCCTGGGTTAAGCCGCTCTGAGATAAATTGAAGTTGCTTTTTATTTTGATATTCGCCTTTTAATCCGCTTTTAATGTCTGATAGAAGTGCCTGTTCTTCCTTATTCAAAGAACAGCTAGGAAGATTGAGGCAGAGATCGATATAACGCTCGAGATTTAAATATGACTTCGCGATATTACCCTCGCTAATTCCTCCACCATTATTAACTTCATCTCCGGCAAAAGACTTTCCCAGAAAAACAAAAATTATAAGTAATAAAGTAGTCGAAAAAACGTAGGCTCTCATTAGTGGTTCCCCTCTTTAACTGCTGTGGTAACTGGAAAAAGCTGAAAGGTCAAAGTATAGACTTCTTTCGCTTTTCCTGACTCGAGTAATTTAGAGATCCGTCTCTTGGTTCGCATTAAAATATCTTTGGCTTGCGGTAATTTTTCTGGATCGATTGCCATCGTCATCGACGAAAATTCCCTAAGCTCAACATCGACCTGCTCAAGCGAATCTTCTGCCAAGCGCAAGTTGCTGCGATGGTACTTTCTTATAGCAGAGGAAGGGATATCACGAGTGGTGCTCAAACTAACAGTGGTCCTGTAGATTTTACCCCTTTTAATCTCAATAAAGCCGAGTCTTTTCAAGGTATTGAGTCCCAATTCGGCCTCACTGACGGTGATTCCAAGCCTCTCTGATAGCCAGCAAGGATCGGCCATTGATCCAGGTATTTTTGCCAGCGAGAGAATTGCCAAATGGTACCAGTCGGCAATTAGGCGAAAGGTATCCTCTTCCAATTGAAGCCGCTGCTTCTCCTCCAGATCCTCTCTTGCAGTCCGCCCCTTGGTCTCACCTAACATTAAGTCGATATCAATTGGCGTCAGCCCCAATTTATCAGAGACCTTTTCAATATTAGACTTGGAGAGGCTACGTTTATTTGCCAATACATCTGAAAGCGAGGTTGAACCAATGCCTAGGTCTCGTGCAAAAGCGCGAAGGCTATAATAAGAATTCTTGGCCTTACGTTCTGAGAGCTCTCGATTTAAAATCTGTCCACAATAGTTATTTTCCATAAACTCTTTATAGATGCCCAAGAAGGCCCTGACAAGCAAAAAGGAACAGACTGTCCCGTTTTACACGCCTAGGAACAGTATGTCCCGATCACCTATTTACCAACCGACTTTTATTTTCTACCTTGCATACAACAACAAACGAGACGCGGCAGTCTCACAACAACTCATATCCTTTGGAGGGAAAAATGAAACACTTACTATTAATAACAGCTATGCTACTTGGAATGACTCTAACTGCTTCTGCCAGTGACGAAAAAGCAAACGGTCCACTATGGACTTGTGAAATGCACTTTAAAGCAAAAGCTGGTGGATTCCAGGTTCTTGTTGGTCATTTCTCATTAAAAGGTAAAGGAAAGCTTTCTTGCGTTTCTATCTTTGGTGAAACAGAGACTCACAACATCAAGCTCAAAATGAAATCTAAGCCATTGGCGCTGAGAATTGCTCTTGGTAAATACAAGCTCTACGGAACAAGTGCTAATATCGCCCTATTCACTAACGATCCTCGTGACCTGGAAGGAAAATATCGCCTAGCTTATGCTCAAGTATCTGCTGGCCTTGGAGCAGGTGCCTACACAGCTGTTCAAGTTGGTTTCCCAAATAACAACCTTTCAATCTCAACTCAGCTGACTCGTGGTCTAGGTTTTGCTGCAGGTCTTTCCACAATGGAACTTGAAATTTTAGACTAATATTTTTTATAATTAAGAAAGAGAGGGGGTCCAAGCGACCCCTTTTTTAATTCTTTTTTCCAGACCCATGCTCAATCAAATCAACGGTTATAAACTGAGCAGCAACTTCAGGGTTTAGCTTATCGTAAAGCGACAGGTAGTCTTTCTCAAGAACCGCTTCTCCCGCCGCTGAAATAAATTCGAGAGTCTTCAAGAAAGGACCGGTTTTTGAGGTCGCCACAATCTCTTCTCTGACAGAGAGAAAAGGGACCTTAGTGGAAAGCATATTAAAATGAGTGCTTTTAGAACTAACTATGCCTAAATCAAGGCGATAAATATAATTATAGGCCCCGGTTATTTTATAACTCCCCGCCTTGGTTTCAATTTTTTCTTTTACTGGTTTCTTTAAATATTTTCTATGCTCAAGACTATGCATTTGTCCCGATCGCGCGATCGGACTATTGAGTTTCTTATCGCCGTCTAACATCCAGGCGGCGATGACACTGCCGCTTCGTTTTAAGATCCGATAATACCATGAAATCTGTTTATCATTAGACCCTCGTTTGTCCTTCCAAGTCTCTGCCTCTTCAAACTTCACTACTCCATAGCGAATAGTAATCTGATCCTTGCCGACTTCCATTACTTCAAATACCTTATGAATCCGACCGCCATCAACCTCGTAGACAGCATAATCCCCGGCCCTAGGATTTTTATGAATAAGCATAAAATCGGTAGCGGGAACCTTATGAAAAGATGGGATTAAGAAGCTGCAAGAACAAAACGTAAGTAGTAGTGTAATTGCTATAGATATATTTCTCATTGAAGTATTATAGCTCAATAGTTCCTGCGAGCTCTATCTTTTATAAGATTTCAGGAACGGCGCCCACAGTAATTCCATACCTATCCGCGATCTCTGGAAGCTTTGCCGTCACTTCTCCAAAGGCCTCGAGCATTTCCTTATCACCACAATTTTGAACAGAGTCTATTTGCTCCGCCATATGGTAGAGGACATTATTTTCCTTATTAATATGCTCATCTAGCAGACGATTGAACTCTAGAATTGACTTCCTAGCACTTTCAAAATCCTGCGCTTGAACTGCTTGATCGGCGTTAGAGATTAGACTTCGCCCCTGGTCATGCTCTCCCAACATACAAGAAAGTGGCCCTTGCTCTAGGCCTGGGTTGTATTTTTTCATCCAGACGAAATACAGCTCCTCTTCCTTAGCATGGTGGAATTTATCTACAAATTCTCGGACAAATGTGATGAACTCACTTAGGCGGGTAAAGCTATCCGGCTGCTGCTCCTTTAAATGGGGTTCAAGCTGTGAGATTGTTTCTAGTATGATTTTGTGCTCTTGCATCAATATTTCGGTAACGATCATAAGTACTCCTTAAATACCCTCCTACTTTAAGATACATTTATACGGCACCCCATGTGCCATATATCCTTCTAGCCTGATCTTAATCATGTTATTGTTAGCTAACTAAATTAATAATTCCCAAGAGGTGAATAATGAACTTAACAGATAACCAATTCGAAGACTTACTGACCGTAATTACTCCATTTGCCATTGGTGAACTAGAAGATGTGGTGGAGTTTGAAAATAAGAACGACGAGCAAAGAGAAGAGGTCATGAAAGTCTGCATCAAATCTCTAGAAGTAGGCGTGGTCTTGTTGGCCAAATTGCTGAAAGATGATGCCATCGATCTATCTCAGCTCGAAAATTTAAGCTCTCTAATTCGCGAAAATAAACTGCAAGAAGCTGCCGATATTATCAATAAAAATAATGAGTAAAGATTTTTTGCTTCGGCCTTTCAATTTGTCTTTGACTTAGAGAATAACAAAGGAGGGTAGGTGATAAATTTTGATGACTATTTATACCTTCCCCCCTCGATTTTTAAGCTTTCTTGTCAAAAAATTCTGCCAGATGCCGCAAAAATTTTGCGACTGTCTCAGTGCTGCAGCTACAGCCACAACAAGAACAACCGTTTACACAGCAATTGGCATTTTTTTCTTTTTGGTCACTCATTTCTTCCTCCTGACGGATGGGCCACACCCCTTAGGGGGGCAGCAATTTTCAATTTTGTCAGCGAGATCTCGCAAGCTTTGAGCAATTTCTGCAGTATTAAGAGAATAGAAAACCTGCTTGCCTTCTTTTTCCGCGGATAAGACGCCGGCCTTTTTAAGATGGCCTAAATGCCTCGAGACTACCGAGAGGTCTACATCACAACAGCTAGATACTTCACCTACACTCTCTGGGCGTCGACACCCGCATAAGTGATTAAAGATCGCCAAGCGATTGGGTTCCCCTAGGGCCTTAAAGAAAGCTAGTAATTTTTCTGTGCTCTTCTTACTCATAGACTAATACTTGCATGAATATGCAAATGAAGCAAGCCAATACTTGCATTAACATGCAAATGTCTAGAATTATTATAAATTATTAAAAAGCGCACATATGATCAAAAAATTAATACTTGAAGGTGATACCTAGGTTCCTGAACCTCGAAAATTTGGATTATTTAATGCAAAAGCTAGCTCTTATAACTTTCTTAACTTCCTTCTTGGTATTCTCATCCCTTGCAGAGGTACCTAAGCAATATCAGGCGACCAAGCTCTTCTCAAAAGAAGACGCTAGAAAGCTTGTTGACCAATACTACTCACTCCACGATAACCGTGCAGATGCTAGAGAATACTACCCTCTTTTGGCCGATACCGAGTTGCATATGCTTATGGGAAGTGTCGTAAGCTCCAAGCAGGAATTTAAATCTTGGCTTCGAAAAATAAAGCTCTTTTCAAGATCTGTTAAGCATACAGTTAAAGAAATCGAGATCTCTGCCACCAAGAATGGTAGCTATTTTATTAACCTCTGCGTGCGCTATAGAGGGAGAACAAGGCTTTTTACTAAATTTGATAATACCGATCGAATCAAGTGGGAATTGGTCGAATCTAAAGATGAATTACGTCTCGTAATTCAAACTTACCTTGTAGAGAAAGGTTGTAAATAATTATCTCAAAATATCTAAGAACCAGCCATATCTATAGCAATCGTTTTTGATACAAGTAGTTTTGGAGCTCTTCTTTCTCCAATCAGCAAGTCCGCCAAATGTAGCGCAATCATGATTTTTACAGGTTACCGTTCCCGACTCACCATAGCTGGTTGTGACATTCCATCCATCGACGAGACAACCATTGCCCTTACATACTGCTAGGTCATACTTGGTTTTATTTTTAATTTTTTCAACTGAAAACCAACCATCATCAAAACATCCGTACTCTTTGCAGCTAACATTGAAACGTGATCCCGCGCTATCTAAACTTCTCCAGCCAAACTTGGTACAGTCATTCTTTTTGCAAGTCGCTTCCAATTTGTATCCCGGAAGTATTGAAACCATCTTCCAACCAAAGCGAAAGCAGTCTTCATTATTACAAGTAATTTTATATTTAGCGGTATATGCAAAGGCCGAAGAGAAAGTGGCAAAAAACAAAAAGAGAAGTAAAAGTAACTTTTTCATAAAAACCCCTATTGATAATTTTATAAAAGCTTAAGCTAGAAAATAGACTAAGGATACGACGCGACGCATATGCACATTAAAATGAAATAGCTTTTTCAATTAAAACTGTCAGCTTTTCAGCACCTTGGTTATTTAAATGATGTGAGTCTGCGAAGTCTTGAGTTGTAAATAAGTCCTCTGGGTAATCAATAAAGTCTAAATCGCTTTTAAAGCTATCAAAAGCATTGTGCATTTTCTTGGAGAGCTTTTCTCGATAGCTCTTATGAACCGGTGTTCGAATAAAAAGAACCTTGATCCCTTTTCCTTCAAGCCTCTTCTTAGTCAAAAGAATCTCTTGTTTTATCACCACAAGATTCTCTTGATGAAAAAGTAATTCATGATCGGCGGCATCTTTCTCTGCTTTCTTCTCGAATCCTTGTTTTACCCTACTTTTTTGAAATCCAAGTGAGTTAATATTTTCTACAGGATTTATTTTAAAATTATTTTTAAGAAAATGAAGAGAGGTACTTTGCCCCAATAAAAAGAAAGCACTCCAATTCATAATATCTAGCTTACTTATAAAAGAGTCACTTCCCGCAATTTGATAATACCTCCTATAGGCATGATTTCTCCATTTCTCAACACTATCTTGGATAAGGCTTCCAATACTAGAATTATCAAGCCCCCAAATGACATATTTCAGAGAAGGCAGATTAGGCCGGAGTTTTAAAATAAGCTGCGAGTCGACAATAATATCTTGCCCTACATTGGCAAGGTTAAACCCCTTCACCTCTTTTAAAATTGAAGGGTCAATTCCAAAGTGAATATGAGAAGTTCCAAGAAAAATTGCTTGAACCTCATTTTTCACCTTCGCAAGCTGATCTCTTTTGAAGTTATATGAATTGGGCACTCGGTGAAGTTTATACTCAAACCAGCCTCCTAAAATAAAGAGAGGTAGGATAAATAAAAATAAATTCTTATAAAAATCTTTCATAATTTAAAACTGAAAATAAATAAATTGTTTTTCAGAACTTAATTGTCCATAGAACATCAAGAAAAAGAGACAAGCATAATAAAGTCCCCAACGAAAAAACTTCGGAAAAATGCCTATTGCTCTTTTCTTGATCATAAATACTTCTAATATGATTAGTAAAATAATAGCAAGAACTCCCGTCCTAATATCTGGCAACTGATAGGCATCTAAAGTTCTATAAGTTAAAGAGACCATCCTCTCAAAATAAGTGATCGCAAGCGAAATATTGGACGAGCGAAACCAAACCCAAGAAAACATGACGTAATGAAAAGTTAAGAACCAACAAAGAGTACTGTAGAGCCCATTGGACATTTTTGATTGGATACTTTTCCTTAAATGTGCTTGGTAGAGTTTATGGACTATAACTCCAAGCCCATTGATGATTCCCCAGATAATAAAAGTCCAACTGGCGCCATGCCAGAGCCCACTTAGGGCAAAAACCAGAAAAAGGTTTCTTAAGAGTTTATGCTGACTTCCACCAAGGGGAATAAAGACATAATCCTTAAACCAAGAAGACAGTGAAATATGCCAACGGCGCCAAAACTCTGAAATATTTAAAGAACGATAGGGGTGATCAAAGTTCTTCATAAGGTCAATACCAAAGAATTTAGCACAACCTCTGGCCAAACTAGAGTATCCCCAAAAGTCACAGTAAATTTGTAATCCAAAAAAGTAAGTACCGAGTAAGGCCGAGAAGGTATCTAAGACCAAAGTATTCGAAAAGATAACATCGACATACTTCGCCAGATTATCCGCTACTCCAACTTTAAGAAAATATCCTAATAATATAAGCCGCAGCCCTTTAACAAGGTCCTCAGCTGTAATTTTATTAGCTGAGCAAAATTGTGGCAGAATATTTTTGGCCCTCTCGATAGGTCCTGCTACCAACTGGGGGAAAAAACTAATAAACAATGCGAACTTGAAGAAACTTTTCTCTGGCAGTATCTGGCCACGATAGACATCAATTGTGTAGGACATAGACTGAAAGGTATAAAAGCTAATGCCAAGAGGTAATAAAAGCTTCATCGTAAAAGGATCAAAAGAAAGGCCTAGGAAACTTCCCAAACTTGAAAAGGTTGAAGTAACAAAAAAAGCGTATTTAAAAACACCTAAAATACTAAGGTTTGAGAGAATACTAAATACCAGAAACACTTTTTTCCGTTCTGGCCTTTTAACGATCATTTGAGCACAGAAGTAATCAATGATGATAGAGAGGCCTATCAGAACAAGATAGCTCCATTGCCAATAACCATAAAAAAAGAGGCTGAGCCCCAATAAGAAAGGCCATTTAAATTTATTATTTAACAAAGAGAAAAACAAAGTTCCAAAAAGAAAAAAGACAATAAAATGAAAAGAGTTAAAGAGCACGCAATTTCCTAGAGAACATCTATCTACTATTTTACGCAAAAACTAGAAGATAGATAGGTATTAGGACTCTTCTGCTCAGTGCCTCCTTAAAATTCTGAGGGCAATAAGAACGTTTTTAAATTGGGTACTTAAAAAGAAATGGTGCCCAGGACTGGACTTGAAAACTCCCCCTGACACACCTAAGCTAATCCAACTATTTAGCAGGATTTCAGTTACTTAACTACAAAAATGCCCCTATCTGTTCTCGTCTACTATCGCCTTCTATTGGATACTTTTAACCCTTTTCTAACCCTAGGTCTTCCTACCTTTTCAGTATGCAACTCCCCCTATTAGAGAATCTCAAAAAAGACATTCAAACTCAGAAACAGGCACTACTTCCTACTAACTTTCTAGCTTTAAATGACGCCTTAGGTATAATTGCTAAGAGTATAAAATATAAACCATTACCAAGCTTATGAGATTTATACTTACTAGAAGCGTGTATTAGTATTAAACACTGGCCTATCATTAGATTGAGTTAGTAAGAACCTTTTTTACGAATGAGGTGAAATGTCAGAAGACAACACAGAGAAAAGGGGTCCAGATTCTTCGGACTCTAGTCCCCCTCCCAAGCAGGCCAAAGACGAACCAAAGTTTGAGCAATACCTTTATAAGCATGCAGGAAAAACTTGCATCGTAATAATTGTGATTCTCTATTTTCTATTAAAAATAGTATAAATTAACCGCCTTGGATTAGGAGAGAAATCATACACAGTGAGTCATCAGTCTCATTTGCTTAAGATTTCATATGATAATATTAATTAATGAAAATTCTATCACTCAATTTAAACCATCGTTCCAGGCTCAGAAAGATTCCGGATCAACTATACGATGTCTTAACAGGCCTCTCCCCAGACGTTCTTTGCTTCAACGAATACGTAGACTCGGATTCACATCTCAATTTCAAGGCAAATCTTAAAACCATGAGGTATAAAGACATTTCAATTTCGGCCAAGATTGACGGGATCGATCATAATCAAATATTAATCGCTACAAAAACTTCCCATCAATTAGGTGAATTAAAAGGACCTGCCGTAACACAACATGCGACGACTAATTTTCTACACGTAATAACAAGTGAAGGATTGAATATCATAGGGCTTCGTGTACCAAGTATTAAAGGGACGGAGCTTGAAAGTTACTGGGTGGAGCTAGTCGATAATTTAAACGGTCTAATTCGAGAGGAAGTCGTAGTAATTGGAGACTTTAATTGTAATCCATTCAAGGATAGCAAAGGTCCTGCAGCATCGATGAAGTCCCTAGAGAGCAATAGTTATACAATTCCTCGGCCTATCGGAGATTTTTCTTATATTAACTATGATGGAACTCAGACTTCATGCATCGATCATGTCGTGGTTTCAAGCCTGCTAAATGTAAGTAGATGTGAATACCTTGAGAAATTAGGTGAAGTTGTAATAGCGGGGAAGAAGGACACAGGTCCAATCACCGATCATTGTGGATTACTCGTTGAGATTAATTAGGAAAACTTTTTAACAAGGTCCTTATTAAATTGTAGGTCGACATCCATACGAGACACAATATCCCGCCTACTACTTACTCTCT
>JABGVH010000061.1 GCA_018646195.1 Halobacteriovoraceae bacterium | reverse complement strand
TAGAGGATTACACCCGCGATATTCGGCTGGTGATGTCCTACGCATTGGTTTACGCCCCCACTAATATTCCGAAATTTCACTTCTTGATGCAGCACTTAGGATGTGAGGAAAAGAGTCAGTTGCTAGGCTCGACTTTTATCGACCTGGGGACTGGTCCTGGAACCTATCTCTTGGCCTTTCTCGAGGCCTGCGGTGAAGGCAATAAGCAGGTCCACTACGGAATAGACTCATCTGAAACCATGCTGGAGCAAGCGGAGGCGATCTGCCGAGGCATTTTCCCTAAAAGAAAGACCGTGTTTCAAAAGCAGCTGCCTAGAATAGAGGGGCCGACAACCCTTTGCTTTGGAAATTCTCTCAATGAAATGTCAGTAGAGGCGGCCTTCTCTATTATCAAAAAAGTCGAACCCAGCTACCTCATTTTTATCGAGCCGGGCACGCCGGAAGTTTTTAAGAAGTTAATGCAGCTGCGGGGGCATTTGAAAAATGACCAATTTGAGGGGCTCTATCCCTGTCCTTCAGGTCTCTCCAATTGCCCGATGCTTGAAATTGAAGGCGAGTGGTGCCACCAAGTGCTGCGCATGATCCATCGCCCTGGGGTTGAGCGGCTTTGTCAGATGGCGCAGATGGACCGCAAAATTCAACCCTTCACAGGGCATATTTATAAAAGAGGTACTGCTGTCAGGAAGGAACTGGGGGCGCGCTTTATTCGCTTTAAAGGTGAAAATAAACACGCCTTCGATTGGCAGGTTTGCCTGGGAGCGCCTCATCAGGTGCTGGATTTTGAAATCCCCAAAAAGAGCCTCTCTAAGAGAGAGCAGAAAGAATTTAAAAAGTTAAGTGTTGGACTAGGTGTGAATTACAAAGTCATTAAGAAACTTAGCGATACAAAATGGCGAGTTGAGATTACCCAACTCGCTGATGAAAAATAAGTAAAATTTATTATTTTTTCTTGGCCACGTTGGCAAAAGCATTCCCAAATTTCTTATTGAATTTCTCAATACGACCTTCGGTATCAATAACTTTTTGCTTTCCAGTATAGAATGGGTGGCAGCTAGAACAGATATCAATTTTTGCAAGTTTAGCAGTACTGCGAGTGTTGAAGCTGGCTCCGCAAACGCATTCGATAGCTACTTCGTTGTACTCTGGATGGATTCCAGCTTTCATAAGGGTCCCTTTATTAACGCCCTTGCTCTTACAAGTGGCCGGTTTATGATAGTTGCCTAATCTCGCGGATTTATGGCCTGATGTCAAGCCTAGTCATTGGAACAGCTATCGCAGCCGCTTTTATTTTGAGCATCGACAAATTCCCAGGCCCCGTAACGGCCATTTATAAATTCGACAGCGCTTTGAAGTTGGTCAAAATCCTTTTGAAAAAACTCTTGCTCGTCCTCATCTGTAGTGGTCACAGAATAGATCGGGTGATCCGTATCCGGCTCCCCTCCAATGCAGATAAAGGCTTTTAATTGCAAAGACTTAAAGTGGCAGAAAGTCCAGTTGTCACAGCTCAATTTAGTTTCGTTTAGGTCCATAGGGTCTTTTAGCAAGTTTCTCTTGTCAGGGCAATAAGCCTCATGTAAGTTGGCAAATCTTAAGAAGATTAGAATTATGCGGAGATCGTCATGGCGGTTAAAAAACCAAGTTCACGTAAAAAAGGTAACCGAGTCACCATTCACCTCGAATGTACAGAAGCTCGTCCAATAGGGAAGTCACCTTCTCGCTATACAACTACAAAAAATAAGAAAACTCATCCAGAGCGTATTGAACTGAAGAAGTACAATCCTTTTCTTAGAAAGCACACGGTTCATAAAGAAATCAAGTAGTTAAAAAACTTCTCACTGGCCCTTTAATAGTACTCGAACTGAGTGCTAAGTCTTTGTAATTTAAGGCTTGTTCCCTCCCAATCAGGCTTCAAGAAAGACCCCAAAATTCCGATAAGTAGCTGAGGTAGTGGCCTTTCCACTACCCAAATTACGGGAGTCCTTTGGCCTTACGAGTTTTAGTTGCAGATCCAGATGAGGATTGGCTCTACGCCACCAAAGAGTTTTTGGAAAAGCAAATGTACGTGGTTGATATTGTCAGTAATGGCAAGGATGCCCAACTCAGCCTCTATAATAATTCCTACTTCGCCATTGTCCTCAATCATGACGTCAAAAATCATAATGGCGTACAGGTCTTAAAATTTATTAAAACAAATTACACCAATCAAAGAGTGGTGATGATTTTCAATAGTAACCCAGAAGAAGAGATCTCCGACAGTGACCTGGCGGAATACGAAGATGACCTGCGCAAAATGGGCGCCACTGAAATCATTAAAAAGCCCTTTGAAAATGAATTTTTAGCAGGCACCCTTGAAGGCCATCAAGGTCTAACGGATATGATTTCCCATCTACCGCGCTCGAAAGAGGTTTCTGATGAAGAAGAAATTAATGGTGACGATGCTGACTATTCTTCGATAAAAATTGAAGATTTTTATTCTGCTAAAGCGGTACTCTTTGATATTTTTATCCGCCTTTCGAGTGGCCGCTATATCAAGATTTTACATTCGGGAGATAATTTTTCAAAAGATAGAATTGATAAGTATAAGAATGAAAAGAAGGTAGAGTTTCTCTATTTTCATAAAAAAGACCGCAGGAAATTTATCCAATTTAATAATTGGGTGACTCAGAAAATGCTTAAAAATGCCGCCGCCACGGCCGAGTTAAAAGTCGGGATGCTCAAAAATGTCTCGGAGAAATTTATTGAAGAGGTCTTTAAAGAGGGACTCAAGCCACAAGTTATCGACCAGGGAAAAGAAATTTGTGAGTCGGTTTATCAGCTGATCGAAGGTGAGCCGAGCTTGTATAAAGTATTGAAGTCCTTTCAAGATTTTGATCCAAACGCCTACACTCATGCCTTTTTAACCACACTTTATTCCACTGCAATAATAAAGCAATTCGAATGGCAGTCAAAGGCGACTATTGAAAATACCGCTCTCGCCTGCATGTTCCATGACATCGGTAAAATGAAATTATCGAAAGAGATTCTGGCAAAAAAACCAGGGGATATGTCGGAAGAGGAATTAGAAGAGTATCAAAAACATCCGGAGTACGGAGTTGAGATGGTAGAGGGGAGTCGCATGATTAATATCTCTATCAAGCAGATGATTCTTCAGCACCATGAAAACTATGATGGCAGCGGTTTCCCCCATCAGAAAAAAGGTAAGAAGGTTTTAACTCTCGCCAATATTATTCACCTGGCCGACGAATTTGTGCATTTAATGATTGCCTCGGATAAGAAGCCGACAGAAGCTTTAAGAATGATGTTAGGCGATAAAGAAATGGTAAAGTGCTTCAACTCGACAATTATTGAAAATTTTATAAAAGTGTTTGTAGACCCAGGAAAAATTAAAAAAGAATTTATCCTTCCCTCAAATTCAAAAGTCCTTAAGAAAACCGGCTAACTTAGCTAATCAGCGTTTGATAGCTTTCTCGGTCTTATTAAAAGTTCTCAAATATTCTTTATTCACTAAGTAGGGATAACGGCGATCAGAGGCTTGGATAATAAAGTTGGTGCGCTTCTCCATCTTAATTTGCGGGAGGGCGTTGATGACAGTTGAGATATTATAAGTAAAAGAATTTTTCTCTAGATCTTCAATCTCTATCGTATAGAGAGGAGTCGAGAGGTACTTATTCAATTTTTTAGTTAAGTCTTCACTGGCCTTATCTAAAATAAAAGTACTTTTTAGGCTGGCCAATTTCTTTAAGTATTTAAATACTTTTGCATTTGGCATGGGATGATTTTTCTTCCCCCCCCATTGGCCATTTAATTTAGTCAGTAATAGGTGAGGTGGGTTGCCTCTTTTAGCGCCTCGGTAAATTTTAAGGGAGGCGATATTTTCAGGTTCGATCGAAAAGATTTTAGAATCGATCAGGTCGGCCAGGTCTAAGGATTCCATCGCAAATTGTAAGGCGTCGACGTGATAGATGGCATTTTGGTGCGAGCTCATAAGATAGGTTGAGTTATCAATTGGATTGACCAATCCGACTTCCAGCTCAATGCTCTCGCCGTTTTCCAAGCTGAGTCGCAGGCTTAAAAGTGGAGAGTCGAGAGAGAAATTGGCCATATTGATGGGGTCTTTCTGGTAAATCTTGCGAATCTTTATGTTTTTAAGGCTATCTAAAATCCTGGCCACCGCTTTGGGATTGGCCGGGAAGTTACGCGGGGTGAGGAGTTCCCAGCCGGATTCCCTGGCGCCTGAGTTTTTCAGGAACTCAAACTCGCCTAATCTATTTTTGAGATAAATACCGCGAATACCCTCTAAAAAATTGCCCTGAAAAAGTGTCCGGTAGCGGTTAAGGTCGTGCTTGTCGCCCTTTGGCGCTTGGAAGATAGTACTAATACCGGCACTAATAATCATCGCGAGGGTGAAAAAGGCCAGCAGCCAGCTGGAAAGTACGGATTTATTGCGGTTGAGTTTGAGGGCCATAGCGAGTTCTGATTCTAACTTGATTAATCGAGTAAGTATAGAGACTATAGATAAGTATACTCAGGAATAACAAGGTGCGAGATGGAAATATTTAGTGTCATTCAGGCCGGTGGATTTGTCATGATCCCACTAGTGCTCTGCTCTCTATTGGTATGGGCGGTAACTTTTGAAAAAATTTGGTTCTTAGGCCAATTTCAAAAGCAATTTCACCTGCTCTACCAGCAGGCCTCGGAGCTTTTAAAAGAACAGAAGGTCAATGAGGCGAAAGGGCTCTACCGAAGCGCCCACCCCTATATCGCCGCTCCTTATCTGGCCTTCTTAGAGGGTGATAAGGCACAGAGAGAAATTTTAGAGGGCTCTATTTCCCGCCGTCTCGGAGAAACCACCTTAGGCCTAAGGCGCTTCCTATGGATTCTAGGAACTATCGCCAGTGCCGCTCCATTTATTGGTTTATTTGGAACTGTAGTGGGCATTATAAAATCTTTTGCCAGTATCGCCAGCACTGGCAAGAGTGGTTTTGCAGTGGTTGCTGGTGGACTTTCCGAAGCCCTGATTGCCACCGCTGCAGGTATTATCGTCGCAGTCATGGCCTTGGTACTTTACAATTATTTTCAAACTCGTTTGAGCCGATTGAATATGGAATTCAAAAACAAGCTAGAAGACTTAATGGATTTGGTCTAAGAGAGGAGGACACGCATGAGCCTACAAAGCAATCACACAGATGAAGAAATCATGGCCGAAATTAATATGACGCCACTGATTGATATCATGCTGGTGCTTTTGATTATTTTTATGGTGACTTCATCTATTTCACTAGACTCTGGACTGGATATAGCCCTGCCGCAAGTTGGTACTAAAACCCAGGGGGATTCCGGCAAAGCTGTTATCGTATCACTCAATGATTCTGGTTCAGTTTCTGTTCAGGGGAGTGTTGTGGGAATCGATGACCTGCAAAAGACAATTGCCAGCGCCATTGAAGCAGAGGGCACCGCCTTCGTTATCTTAGAAGGGGATAAAGAGTCCTTTCTTGGCAATGCCGTTGAAATAATGGATTTGGCAAAAGCCGCCGGCGCTAAGAGATTTGCTATAGCCGCTGACGAGAAATTATAGAAATTATTTTTTAGAGGTCGAGATCGTCTAGTTCGTCGAATCCGTCTTCGTCGCCGCCGCCGCCACCACCGCTAGGTTTGGGGGCTTCAATCACCTGAACTTCCGGTTCAACAGAGGCCACAAAATTCCGTAGCAATGTTCTTTCACCCTCTCGCATAAAGGAAAATTTGACAGCAACCCGGTAGGGGAGCTTGCCTTCACTTATAATACGGCTGCGCATATTGTAGGCGCGGCAGTAGGCGACAGAGGCATTAATTATAAACTTTTTAGGAACCAGGAATTCGATCACTATAGACTGCCCCTCAAGAAAAGATTGAGAGGAAAAGAAATACATATAATCCATTGTTAGTTCTGAAAGCACCGTGGTTCCGCGAAAAATTTTCTCTGCTGGAATTACTGGGAATCGTTGCAGGATATCTACTTTTCCTGAGTCGCCTTCGTCCTTGGGGGCATCAGCTTGTGCTTCTTCGGTCTGGTCGCCGTCAGCAGCCGCCTCAGCGCTCTGTTCTTCAGCTTCCTCACTCTCTTCTTCGGCGGAGTCTTCTGCATTTTCCTCACCTTCCTCGGCATCCTCGGAGGCGCCTCCTTCGAGTACTTCTAACTGTGGTGAGAGCATGGGAGGGCGTTCCCGGTATTCTTCCATTAGGTCTTCAAACTTTGGAATCTCTTCGCCTTCAGAGCGTTCGATACGGGTTCGAATTACCGCTTCAACCTCATCTCTTAAAGTCCAAATCCTGAGATAGATTTTTTTGATGAGTACTGGATCATTTGAGTTGCCATAAATCATTTCTTAGACGCTCCTGGTCTTATTCTCCCATTTCCCGCCACTTGTTACTAATTGGAAATTATTGCCCACTTCGTGAGCGTCGCAGCATAGCACTACGCTATTAGATGTAAGAAAACACAAGAGATATCACCACAATGGGCACGGAAGCCGCCCATGCATGGTAATCCTAGGAGGGGAATCATGGTAAGACTCAGTCGTTCAGTGCTTTTTTTAACAGCACTTTTGACCACAAGTTGGCAGGTTAACGCCAAGCTTGCGGAGCATGTTCCAGGGGAAGTCCTGGTTAAATTTAAGGCCGGAGGTCTTAAGAGCTTTCAAATTTCTAAACTTAATAACGAGATTAAGTACCTCTACCAGGTCGCCAGTCAGACCAACCTTTATAAGGTGAGTTTTGATCAGAAGAGCACCGTCGAGGGCATGATCGAAAGATTGCAGCAGGACCCCCGTGTTCAGTACGCTGAACCTAACTTTATTTACCGGGTCAACCCAGTTACCCACACCGACCTAAAAGGCCTGCTCGCTCCTTATATAAAAGAAAAAAATAATACACTCTACACTCCAACTGATCCCAAGTTCGGAGAGCTGTGGGGACTCCGTAACACCGGAAGAAACGAGCCGGGAGGCCGGGCGCCTGGTGCCATCGGAGCAGATATCGATGCTCTCCGAGCTTGGGAAATTACTAAAGGAGCACGGTCAGTTAAAATTGCAGTTATTGATACTGGAATCGACTACCGTCACCCAGACCTTAAAGATCAGATCTGGACCAACCAGGCGGAAGCCGATGGTGAGGCTGGAGTTGATGATGACGGCAATGGTTATGTCGATGATATTCACGGCTACGACTTTGCTAATAAAGATGGGGACCCCATTGATGGTCACAGTCACGGAACTCACTGTGCCGGTACTATTGGTGCCACTCATAATAATAATGAAGGTGTTGCTGGAGTTATGGCCGACGTCACCTTGGTTGCGGTTAAGTTTTTGACTGATGCCGGTTCCGGTTCCACCGAAGACGCTATTGCGGCAATTGATTACGCCACAAAAGTGGGGGTTGATTTAATGTCTAACTCTTGGGGTGGTGGAGGTTTTTCTCAGGCACTTAAAGAAAGTATTGAGCGCGCTAGTGCAGCTGGTATTATTTTTACTGCCGCCGCTGGAAATAGTGGCACTAATAACGATCAGTCACCCCATTATCCTTCCAATTATCAAGTCGCTAATGTTGTTTCAGTTGCCGCTCATACGGCGCAAGATGACCTGGCCTCCTTTTCCTGCTTTGGCCGTACCACTGTGCATATTGCAGCTCCGGGACATCAGATTTTATCTTCTACAAAAGATGGTGGCTATTCAGTTTATAGTGGAACTTCAATGGCAACTCCTCATGTTTCAGGAGCGCTTGGACTACTGCTAGCTAAAGAAGGTCGCCTTCCTCACACCGAAATGCGCGAACGGCTAATGGCGACTTCGATTCCAGTAGGCTCTTATAGAGGCCGTACCATCAATGGTGGTCGCCTGAATGCCTATAATCTTTTAACTAATACTCGTCCCGAAAGAAATGAGCCGAAGCCTGGTGATTGGAAACGAGTTGATCTGGCCGAAGCGTTCGCAAGTGAACATCCTTATGGCAATGATCAAAATCTCTCTCGTACTTTTAGACAGAGCGGCGCTAAGTTCATGCGGCTAGTAGTTAAAAAATATGAGCTCGAAAAAAATTATGATTACTTACAAGTTTCAAATGGTCAGAATCGCTCAGTTGATAAAGTGACAGGCACAGGAGAGGGTTACACTACTGATTACGTAGAGGGTGACTCATTGATTGCCACCTTTAAGTCGGATCGTTCTGTTACTAAATGGGGCTTTGAAGTTTATCAGCTTGAATGGCAATAAGATTTAACAAGCTGTCTGATCTAGGCAGCTTTATCTTCTGCTTCAAATGATTCCAATTCTTTTAATAATTCTCCGGTAAGGTCTTCGATTTCAGCGAAGACTTCACCGGCTTCTTCCATCTGGTGAATCTTACCCATATTTTCAAGTACGATGGCACGGTTGCGGATATCATTGCAAAAGAAATTGGCGACCGCCCCCTTGAAAGCGTGGGAGGCATTCTCTAATTCTCCAGCATCTTGTTCTTCGATTGCTGTGCGAATCCTTTTCATGAGAGTTTGTGAATTGTATTTAAATTGATCAATTAGAACTTCAACAACTTCTAGGTCGCCAGCGAAGTTGTCCATCATCGCTTCTATATTCATCAAGCGGTATTCCTCTTTTAGACCTTTGGCAAAAAGTAGGACATTATTATTTTCTTCGAGTTCTTCTAAATTTTCGGTAGAGCCACGCTGGTTTCTTAAAATGCGAATCAAGGTGGGAATATGAATAGGCTTGCCGAGAAAGTCATCCATGCCGGCTTCAAAAGAAAGGTCCTTATCTTCTGGCGTGGCGTTGGCGGTTAAAGCAATAATATAGGGGCCATTGTCGGGATAATCTTCTCGAATTTTCTTGGTTGCTGTAATACCGTCCATAATGGGCATTTGAACATCCATTAAAACGACATCGTATTTTTTGCTGGTAATTTTGTCGAGGGCGACCTGTCCATTTTCAGCAACGTCCGCCGAATAGCCATAATTTTCAAGGATGGAGAGTGCTAACTTTCTATTCGTAATATTATCTTCTACCAAGAGGATATTCAGTTGTGATGCTTCAAGAGGGGCATTTTCATTGGGGATTGTTTGAAAGTTTTCATTTGTTTTTATAGGGATCGCCTTGAGGCTGAAAGAAAAAGTACTGCCAAGACCGTCAGAGCTGTCGCAATGAATTTCACCACCGAGAAGGAAACAGATTTTTTTACAAATGATTAGTCCAAGGCCTGCGCCACCATATTTTCTCGAAGCAGAGGGGTCTAATTGGCCAATGGTTTGAAAGAGCAAGTCCTTCTTATCGTCGGGAATACCGATGCCGGTATCTTTAACTGAAAAGACAACGCTGTCCTCGGTGCTACCACTTTCGACATAGAGAGAGATACTTCCTTTTTCAGTGAACTTTATAGAGTTAGAGACCAAGTGATAAAGTATTTGTTGGATTCGTGTTTCGTCGGAAAGAATCCCCTTGGGAACGTCTTGTGAAATATCAGAGGTCAGGACTAATTCCTTAAGCTCTACTTGGTGCCTGAATTGCGCCATCACGGATTCAATACATTCGCGAATATTAAGCGGATGGGGGTCTAATCTCAGCTCTTCCATTTCAAGTTTTGAAAGGTCCATTACGTCAGAGATCAAGCGGTAGAGAATATCCCCTGAGTCTTTAATCGATTCTAATAATTCTTTCTGCTCACTATTAATATTGGTTTCTAAAAGGAGATTGGTCATGCCCATGATGCCGTTCATTGGAGTTCGGTATTCATGAGAGATATTGGCCCAAAAGGTATCTTTTGATTTGGCGGCCTGTTGCGCTTTTAGCTGTGATTGTTTCAATTGATTGACGATTTTTTTCTGGCCTCTTTCATAGACCCAATAGGCTAAGTTAACGAAGAGGATGGTGCTTATGGAACCGTAGGCAAACATTTGTAAAAGTTTTGGGTCAAAGGCGGGCAACCAGCCTTGAATATGCGACCAGAAGAGAAAAGAAATCTCTGCAATGCTCATAATTCCTGCCAGGAATCCGCCACGGCTTCCAAACAGGAAGGCCGCCATGATTGGCATAACTGAGAACCAAACTAATTGGTGGTGTATCAGACCTCCCGATTGAAAAAGGTCGAGGGGTAGGTAGACGAAAGGAAAAGTTAAAAAGAGTAGCGAGCTTAGCTTGAGGTTTCCAGAGAGCCGAAAAAAAAGTGGTAGCAGTCCCATACAAATACTACCTGCCAATTGTGGTAGCGAAAGGCTATCACCGGCCCAAAAATTGATCGTCAGTTCTCCCAGAGAAACAGCTGCAAAGAAAGGTGCAAAGGCGACCAGCATTTTGGCACGGCGGATTTGTTCCCAGTCTCCAGATTGACGAATCTGAGAGGGAATAAAGTAGGCCAGAATTTGAGACAACGACTCCATAGTCCTCCGTTATATATTGAGGAGTTGTGACCTATTCTTTTCGACTTAAAGCCTTAGAAAATTAAGAGAAATTAGATAAAGATGTCTTAAATTTTGTAGGGATAGCTAGATAAAAAAAAAGGCCGGGCAATTGGCCGACCTTTTTGTTTTGAAAAGTTTGTAAGTTCTCTATTTAGCGTGCTTCAAACATGTGGCGGTACTTTCTTAAAAACTTAGAAAGTGAGCCAACTTTATCCAAAGTTCTAATGGCCGAGGTAGAGAGTCGGAGACGAATAGTCTTTCCGGTCTCAGGATCAAAAACTTTCTTAGACTGAAGATTAGGTTTTTGAGTCATTTTTGTTCTATTTTTTGCGTGGGAAACTTTGTTTCCTACTAAACGTTTTTTACCAGTTAAATCACATGAGCGTGCCATAATTACCTCTAATTTTGTTATCAGTCGGGGACTTTATAACAGGGAGGGCCGTAATTCAACCCCTTTTGTTCTTTTCTTTTGCGTCGCGTTTAGACTGCTTCCTTTCCTCTTTCATCCGCCGCTTAATATTTTTGCGCTTCTCTTTCATTTGGCGGCGAAAGCCCTGGCGGCGCTCTTTCATTTTGGCCTTGAATTGCTGGCGCAGCTGCTTCATTTCTTGGCGCGCTTGCTTCCGGCGCTGCTTCATATCGCTTTTTTGCTGGCGCTTAAGCTGCTTCATTTCAGCTTTCAACTGGCGGTTTTTCTCTTTTTCTCCGAAGACTATGCGCTCTTGAACGCCGATCATTTTTTCAAAAGAGTTTTGGCGCATTTGATGCTTTTCCTTAAGTAGCGCCAGCTCTTTGGCATTCATCTGGCGATTGAAGTCCTTTCGCAGCTGGATGCCTTGCATGTGGAATTGTCGGAATTCGGCCTGCAATTCTTCTTTTATATCCGCTGGAAGTTTACTTAAATTGGCGCTGGCAAGTGCCGGTAGCAAGCTAAGGGCGAAAAGTATGGTTTTTAGATTTTTCATAATAATTCTCCTTTTGGGACTGTTGCTTATTCTACGCTGCCGCCATCGAAAAGTTTCGCGAAACTTTTAGGGCCTTTATGCGTAGAATAGAGAGAGATGAAAAAGCTAATAAAAAGAGCTATTTGGAATAGAGCTAGCGCCTCGGATGAGGAGTTGATGGCGGCCACGGTGGAAGACCTTCCGGGGGCATTTGAGGAGCTCTTTGAGCGCCATAATTTACAGCTGTTTAATTACCTGGCGCGGCTAGTAGGCAATCCCAAGTTGGCGGAGGAGCTGGCGCAGGAAAGCTTCCTCAAGG
>JABGVH010000213.1 GCA_018646195.1 Halobacteriovoraceae bacterium | reverse complement strand
CTCTCTACCAAAAGTTTGTCACCAAAAAACTAAGCTTTGAAAATTTTAAAGGAGTCTTGCTCTTTCTTATTATTTGCTGCTTCTTGGCGACGGTCATAAGCCCCACCATAGGCCTTTTAACTCTAGTCTACGTCAAAGGGGTAGTACCGATAGAGAATTTCTTAAAAGGCTGGAGTGTTTGGTACATAGGAGATGTTTTAGGAGTCTTAGTTTTTGCTCCATTATTGATTGAGTTTGAAGATTGTCTTAAAAAAAATAACCTCTCTTCAAATTTAAAGACCCCCAATCTTCTCTTCTTTGCAGCAGTAATTCTTTTTAGTTTTTTAGTTTTTGGGTTCAATCGTGGCGCCACTTTCTCTAGCTTTCCATTTCTTTATTTAATCTACCCGGTACTGGTCTGGGGAGCGGTTCGCTTCCAGGCACTGACTCTTTTGGTGGGAGTGCTAATCTTAACCACCATCTCAATAATTTGCACCTGGGCCAATATAGGGCCCTTCGCTAAAACTAGTCAAAGTTATTATAACTTATTGGCGCTGCAATTATTTCTCGGTGTCTCGACCTGTCTGACCTATCTTCTGCATTCCACCATCAACGAGTGGTTAGAGAAATTAGACCAAATGAGAATACGCCAGGGACTCGCCACAAAGTTTGCCAATATTGGCCAAATAGCCAGCTCCGTGGCCCACGAAGTTAATAACCCGCTAAATATCCTTCTTTTTAATAATGAGAAGCTTGAAGATTTTGAAGTCTCAAAGAAAATAGAACCTGAATACCGAAGGATTCTCGAGGCTCAAGAAAAAACGATTAAGCGGATTTCGGATATTGTCAAAGGCCTGCAATTTTTTGCCAAAGAAAAAAATGACGCCCTTGAAGCAACTGACCTCGCAGCTATTAGCAATAGTTTTTTAATCTTAATAAGAGGCACCTTGAAAGGCCAACAAGTCGAAATTGAAACCGATTTTGAAAAGCAAGAAATTTTTGCATTGGCCAATGCTGGAAAAGTTGAGCAGATATTTTTAAACTTAATTCAAAACTCTAAAGATGCCCGAATTTCTGAAAAGCCCCTGGTAATAAAAATTAAAATTTCGAAGAGTGGAGAAAAGATAAGCTTAGAGTTTTCTGACAACGGTAAGGGAATGGACCAGACCACTCTCGACAATGTATTTACGCCCTATTTCTCGACCAAGGATATGAATAGAGAGAGTGGCATGGGTCTTGGCCTCAGTATCATTAAAAATTTAGTCTATGAAATGCAAGGACAAGTAATCGTAGATTCAACTCAAGGCGTTGGCACCAGCTTTAAATTCCTTTTTGATTCGGCACCGACACCTCCTCCCGTACTAAAGGAAGAAGAGCCGGTCATTGACAAGTCTAGTGACCAACTGCCATTAAGAGTATTAGTGGTCGACGACGAAGCGATGTTAAGGGATCTTGTCTGTGAGCGAATTAGAAGTAGAGGACATAGCGTCTACAGTGCAAACGATGGTGAAGAGGCGTTTAAGCTTTGTAAGAGGCAGAAGTACGACGCCATAATAACTGACCACCAAATGCCAAAAATGAACGGAATCACTCTGGCCCAAAAATTAAGAGATGCAGAAAACGGTGATGAGCTTTACATAATTTTACTCAGTGGGCTTAGCGGTTACTCCAATTCACTGGAGAGAAAAACAAAGGAAAATCTTTTCAATAAAATTTTCTCAAAACCTTGTCGTTTGAAAGACCTATTTTCGGCACTTGAAGAGGCCAAAGAGAAGCGCACTAGGCTGCCAGTTTAAGATCACTGTTTGGCTTGCTTTCAGAGATACTCTTACGCATTAATTGATTGATCACTTGGCGTCCAAGAGCTCCAATAAATTGGCTATTCATTGCGGCGTCTTTCATCAAGAGCGCCTGCAATTGTTCTTTGTCCCAGACGTAATAACGAATTTCTTCCTTAGCAACTACCGAGGCGCGAGTCGCCTCGTCGGTTAGAAAACTCATCTCTCCTACAAATTTCCCCGCAGCTAAGACTGCTAACTCCATTTGATCAGACATGATACTCACTTCACCTTCTACTATTAGAATAAGACCTTCCATTTGCTGGCCTTTTTCTAGCATTTGAAAACCTTTGGGAGAAGTTCTCAAATGTCCTAGGTCTAACACTTTTTTAAAATTAACCGGGCTAAAAGATCGGAATACTTCTTCGTAGAGGAATTTTTGATGGCCCTCAAAGCGTATTTGTCTCTTATTATAAATTAGTAATAAAATATGCATTAAATTGGTCGCCATAAAGAGACCATTCCACTGTATGGGAGTCCAAAGCGGCGTAGCTGAAATATTGTAGTTGTAAATAATGGCAAATATCCCGGCAGTAATCGAAAGAATACGTAGCCAGAACATCTTTCGAACCAAGAAAGAGCAAAAGATTAAAGTATAGGCCAGATGCCCTGAATAATTGAGAATCAGTGAGCTCATAACCTCTTTTCGACTGCCCGTCTTAACTAGTTAATTAATCTTCTATTAATACTAAAAAAGAAAAATCTTCCTCTTGTTACAGACCTACCAATTCATATACTAGTTGCTTGTCTTATCATTTATCAGGAGAATCTATGAAGCATCTTTTACTTATTGCCCTACTAGCGGCCTTTATCTCTTCTTGCGGAACTTTTGGACCAAAACCCCAAACTGTATACCATCGTAAAGATTTGAAAACCAAAGTCTCAAAATTAATAGTCTTTCCAGTAACCGATTTTCAAGGTCGCCAATCGGCCGGAGCTAAAAAGCTTGATGTTTCAGTCTCAAGTGCTTGGGCAGAACTCTATGGCAAAGAAAAAGTTGTTCCAGGTGGAGCAGTACTCTATAAGCTAATCCAAGCTACCGGTAAAGATTCTTATAAAAAGTTAATTAGCTCCCTCGATAATATTAGTGCGGTTGAGCAATTGCATAAGAACCCAAAGGTTAGAAAATTTATTTCTAAAGTGACTAAGAAATTTGGTAATTATCACTTTGCCCTGGCAATTGAAAATGGTGGGCCTAAGTATTATAAGGACGGTAAACCGGTCCTTCTCCACATTGGTCTCTTTGATTCTAAAAATATGACTTGGAAATGGATTACAAAAATTAAAGATCAGAAGGGAACACTTTCATTCGGAGGCTACGATGGCGCTTCAATGGGAATGGTTTCAAATAGTTTTGACCTAATAGAAAAATTAGAAGAAGGGGCCCGTACCCCGGCTTCAAAGAAATAGTTTTAAAAGTAGTCAGCTGCCCCGCTAGGGTGGCTGACTCTTAGATTAGTCCTTCAACTACCAGCAGCTTGCTAAGTTTCTCTAAGAGCTCCAAGTTATAATGCCCTACTTGTTCGATTTTTAAGGTTTTTAAGGCCTCAAAATAATGGATTCTATCGATAGTAACCATCCGGTCATAGGCACTGACTAGACTTAAAATCTGTTCTTCTTGGGTTAGAAAAGTTAGTTTACCGGGAAAGCCCGTACCTGCGAGCGTCTCTTCATGGGTTTGAATAAGCTTTAAGATTTTCTCCGAAATAAATTCGCGATCAGAGAGCGCTTTAACGGTATCGTTGGGGTGTTGGCGATAGATTTTTTCTTCTTCAGCGGAGTGTTCCTCCGTCTTGGTTGCATAGACACTTGGATACTTTGTAGCACCTATGTCGCGCAAAAGGGCTGCAATACCTATCTCATGAATAGTCTCTTTTTTGAGCTCTAAACTTTGAGCAAATTTCATCGCCAGAGTTGAAACTTTGACTCCTGAGCGCAAGAGTACATCCGCCTCTTGATCGTCATCTTCGTGTTTAAATAGTTCCAACAGAACAGCCGGGTCTCTACTAATCACTTCGAGAATTCCCTCGGCGGCATTTTTAGTGCGCTCAAAGGCCTTTTCACTGGAAGGATCGCGGCGGACCTCTTCAATGGCATTTGAGGCGTAACCCGCGATCAGGCTGGCTTTTTTATCGGGAGCTGGACCTGGGTCCTCTTTAAACTCTTGTAGGGCACGGTCTAGAAATTCGAGATAGGCCTCTTCATCTATGTCGGCAATATACAAACGCTTCACTTTGCGCTCTTTTAAACTTTCAATCCTCTCCTCGTCTAGAGCATCTCCACTATTGAGGTAGAGTAGGTACTTACTGGGAAGCTTTATGTAGACGCTAAAATCCAAGGCCTTTTCAGAGCGTATGGTCGAGAGTCGAATAGGAACGTAATTGCTCAAGAGAACTCCTTATATCCTTAATCGTAAAATTACTTTATAATTTTAATATGAATGACTCAATCACGCCAGAACATCAAGAATTTGCCAATGAGGCACTCGAGATTTTAAAAACTCTCGACGAAATTATGTCCGACCTTGAAAAGCAGGTTGATAACGCTGCCCTAGAAGTCTATTCAGGCTCTATAGAGCAGTTAAGAAAGGCGGCAGTGCTATCGGGAGCCGAAAAAACCGCCAATTACTGCAAGTTGTGCCATTTTATCTCTGACCATGCGTCTAAACAAAAAGATCAAAAGCTAGTAGAGCTCAGTGTCTCCATTCTCTTTGACGCCCATTTTCTAATTAAAGAAATGATCGCGGCCTATACCGGGGGGCAAGGTGAAGTGGTCGAGCAAATTAATATCGACACCTTTGCCAAGCGGATGAACTGGCTCTCTGAAAAGTTTCAAGATGTCGACAGCTCCCCAGAAACTGCCACCGAAGAAATGGACAATGAAACCACCGCCGAGCTCGATGCTCTCTTGGGTGACCTAGGCCTCTAATTTTACTCATTATTTTCAATGACTTACTCTCTATTCTCGCTACTAACTAAACTTTAGACAGGCCAGTAATACTTACAATCCACGGGTTTCAGAAATAGTCGCAAGATACAATCTGAGTAATGAAAAAAATAATTTTAATCATAGCTTTGCTACTAGCACCGATGCTGGCCCATTCCAAACTCTATAAAAGGGCCTTGGCAATTTCTGGCGGTGGACTCAATAGCGCCATTTTTCTGGGCAACCTGCATGGACTGGTAGATGGCGGCAAGAAACCAGATTTAATTATCGGCTCCTGTGGCGGCTCTCTCGCCACCGCCATCGCCAAGCTAATCCCAGACTCGAAAAAACAAAAAGAATTTTTAAAATCGAGGGAGTGGTTCGACCTGCTTCACTCCTTAAAGGCCAATCCCAAGGCCGATTTATTAGGCGCTATTGGAAACCTCATCTCCATGTACTACCGAAGAAATACCGAAACTATGCCCAATCTTTTTGAAGATTACATGTTTGAAATTCCCGAAAAATTAAAGAGCTTCTCCCTATTTGACAGGCCTATTGAGCATAGCGAAGAAGGCTATAATATAATTATTCAAGGTTCCAAGATGCTTATATCAAGTCGGCAAAAAGGCCTCGAATTAACAAGCGGCCAAAAAGCTTATCAGCAAGTTTTCTTCACTGACCCAGTAACAGCAAAAAAGCTCAAAGGGTTTGTCTCCCCTATCGCCAAAACTTTTCCAGGCAGCTATGTTGCTAGAGAAACTGAAGTTTATAGCGATTGGAAAATCTCAGAAGCGGTCCGCACTTCAATTTCAGATATGTATGTGATGAAACCTTTTCAAAAAAATGGTGAAACTTACATTACCGGAGTTATCAATAATTACCCTCTTAGGATCGCTCGCAAGCTGGCCCGTGAAACCATTGTTCAGCTTAGGCAAGAATACAGTATTCCCGTTCAAGCGGCGGCAAAGGCGGTCTTTGGTTACGATAATAACCGCTGGCTGCGTCTCTACCACCGTTTTAGACCCGACCATTGGATTGATGCTAGTGATATGGGTCAGCTCAATTATACTTTTCAACCCTCCACCTCAGGATTTAGTTTCACTTCAGGAGTGCCTTCAAATTTTCTCAAGTATCAACAAATGATTGAGGAGCAGTGGAGCTATGGTTATGAGAGAGGTCTCGAGGCGGCGACTCAGCCCCGCTATTCTCAAAAGCATTGGCGTCATAAAAATTCTGATAACGCCTACGAACTTCACTTTTAATCGACTTGGATTATAATAGCTCATGGCCATTTTCTTAACTGGAGGCGGTGAACAAGAAGTCTTTCAAAGTTTAGATAAAGTCTTTCTCAATTCACTTCCCGCTCATTCAAAAGTTGCAATTCTTCCCCACGCTAGTGATGATCACCAAGAAGTCCTAGAGCGTATTGAAGATTACTTTTCTCATAAAAATGTTTCAAAATTTGAACTAGTGATTACTCCAAGCGAAAGTTTATTGGACTATGATGCCATCATGATTGAAGGCGGGAATACCTTTGACCTGATTCGTGAAGTAAGAGACAGCGCCTTTTTTGACCTTCTCTTGGCCTTTCATAAAAGCGGTAAAACTATCTATGCCGATAGCGCTGGAGCAATCGTACTGGGAAGTGACGTCCATACTGCCTTCCTAGGTGACGATGGCGATGAGGATCAGCTAAAACTTCAAGATTACCGAGGACTCGACATCATCCATCCTTGGTGCCTGCACGCCCATGCCACTAGCGCCGAACACGATGCCTTACAAGACCTTCTCTATGATCAAGGAAATCCTATCTTGGCACTAGCAGAAAATACTGGAATTAAAATTGACGGCGACGAACTCGAAGTTTTTGGTCTCGACCAACTTGAAGTGGTCACTTTTTCAGGACGCCAACTACTGGCCCCACGAGAAAAGGCCAGCCTTACTAAACTACAAGAATAAAAAACTCTAATCCTGACAATCTTTCACTTCAAAATTTTTCTTAAAAAGTAGCGGTCCAAAAGATCGGTCACCCCGCGCTGGTCCTAAAACTTCGATTTTGTAGTTTATGGGATACTTCCTCATGACAATATCTCTAATACAATGACGGCCACGATAACGGACGCATTCTGAACTTTCGTATTCGACATCAGTATAAGAAAAGTCCCGATCGAGGTATAACTCTGGTTGCAGCACTCTCTCTTTGGTTCTAAATTGCCCAAGTTCTGGAACTAGGCAGATTTCAGTAATTTTGCGAGTCGTTTTTTTAAACCTGACCCGCTTAAATTGTGGGACATAGTCCTTATAGTTTTCAATGATAGTTTCCCAAGTAACTCTCGAGCCACCACCTGAGCTATCACCACCACCAAATAAGCGCGCCTCTGCAGGAGCTGACATAAGAAAAGAGAGGGCCAAAACTATTAGTAATTTCATAGACGCGCCTTAGAGGAGTTATTGGTGTCGGTCACCATATAGGTAAAAGCTTTTATATTGCCAAGTGCTGCCTCGGTCTTAGTCAGTGCAATTTTTTTTCTAAAGCACTCTTCGTCTAGCAACAGCCATTGATTATAAACTTCAGCAGAAAGTCCCTCTATAAAGAAGGCCGAATAATTTTCGCCACGGTCGTCGCTATTTTCAGGTTTCGAATAATTTTCGACAAAATGCAGTCCTACTTTCTTAATCGTCGCTGAAGATATATTTGCCTGAATATTACCGATGTAAAATTGATTAGGTTCTTTAGAGCAAATTAAGACTTTCATTATCAACATTCTCTCTAGAATTTTCTCACCGAAGTCTCCAAAGCGAAAGCGGATGAATTCACGAGAGATAGGCCCAGCGGTGGCGGTAAAATAGATTTCAGAGAAAACGGAGCATCTGGCTATTTCATTTTCCAAATCAAAAGAATAGGTGATGTCGCGGTTGAGGGGTTTTGGATTTCCCTTTGCCAGCGCCTCTTTTACAATTTTTGGACAACGCTGATAGAGATCTGAATCATCAGTAGCACTGAGGAGTACTCGGTAAATCTTGTAGAGAGTCGAATAGGTCGCCTTATTCTGACAGGAAATGAGGCGCTTTAAAGTTTTCTGATGAATCCCCATTCTCTCGGAGACGGTGCGCAGACCAATGCTCTGGTCTTTAAACTGATTGAGATAGAGAGTAATATCCCCAGCTACCACTTCGGCAAGGCCTTGCTTTGCAGGAATATTCATGTCAGTTTGCATAAGACTTTCTACTAAATAGCCCCCATTGAGACAAATCCTTAATGGGAATCTTCGTCATGCTCTAAAGGTGACGAAGGACAAGTATCTAAAAAGTCCAGACAAGCAGCCTCTTTGCTGACTTTGTCGCGCAAAACCGTACTTATAAAGGCCAGTTTTTCACATCTCGGAATATTTATCCTAACTTCCATTTAACAAATATAACTAACCGTTCCTTGGAGGACACATGAAAAAAGTCTTAGTACTTATCTCACTACTTGTTTCAGCAAATCTTTTTGCTGGTGATCTTGGACCACAAAGCTCTTGGGCAGAGATTGATGCCGCTTATTCTAAAGTTGTTATTAATTCACCAAGTGTTTCATTTGAAGGCCGTTCAGCTGACATTATGAAAGTTTGTTTTGAAGGAGACATGGTTCGTACAATCAAAAAAGTAAAAATCTATGAAATGCGCGATATCGGTGATCGTACTGTTTGGGAAGAAGTTGGTTTTGACTACCTTTATACTCCTAAGAAATACACTACTGAATACTGTGCGGTTGGACGTGGACGCCACTGCCGTTGGGTAACTGAAGAAAGAGAATACCCAGAATCAATGATGATCAATGTG
>JABGVH010000044.1 GCA_018646195.1 Halobacteriovoraceae bacterium | reverse complement strand
GTACCGAAGTGGTCATAACGGGGCGGTCTTGAAAACCGTTAGGGTGCAAGCCCACGTGGGTTCGAATCCCACCCCCTCCGCCAAGTTTGCCCAAGTAGCTCAGTCGGTAGAGCAAGGGACTGAAAATCCCTGTGTCCGTGGTTCAAATCCGCGTCGGGGCACCATTTTTTGGTAGCTCAAAAAAGCCAGTCTTAGACTGGCTTTTTTATTTGCTGCCTGACTTTTTTCCGTAAGCAATACAGAGGCCGCCCATCTTTTTTAAGAATGGGACTTTCTTGGCAATGCCGGCAATTTTAAATTTTCGTAGAGCGACAAACCTTCTGGTGTCGACATTAGAGTGGGGAAACTTCTTCTTGAAGAGTTTATTTAGTTGGCGTGGATCAAATCCGTAGTGAACTATTCGCAGGGGAGTCAGGTAGGCATAAAGATTATGAAACCTTGGTAGAAAAATGGGGCAGATACTTTCTAAAAAAACAAATAGGTAAGAGAAAGGATTACTCCGGTACATATAAGAGGCTTTAGAAGGGGCGGTAATGCAATAAACCCCCTCTGGCTTGAGGATTCGGTGTATCTCGTCGATTAACTCAGCAGGGTGCCTAAGATGTTCAATAACTTCCGAACAAACAACTATATCTTGTGAATTATCGGGCAGCTCAATTGTACTAGCGTTACAAAAAATAGGAGAAATACTGTGCTTTTCAAACTCTGCCAGCTCTTCTTTTGAAAACTCGAATATAGAGGTGCCGATTAATTGGCAAGAATCAAAATCATCTCTGAATCTACGTAATAAACGGCCTCGGCCGCAACCAATATCAACTATTGATAATTGGGCCTTGGTATCTATATTAAATGAATGAATGACTTCCAAGATATCTTCGTCTGACTCCAGGAATACTCCGGTTTGGTCATTTGTGGGGTAAGAATCGAGGAATGCATTGTAAAGCGGAACACAGGCCAGTTCGTCGTGAAGAATTTGCTCTTGAGTTATTGACTCAAAAAAACTTTTGGTTCTCTTGCTTTTTTGGTTTTCATAATAGCGCCAAAAAATTAAATCTCTTATCCGGTACCAGGTGGCGTTTTTAGGAATAGGTGGCAGGTCCCAGTTTCCTCCGAAATGATTCCGTAATAAAACTAATAGCTCATATCTCCACAAGTAATCACTAAGCCCTTCAACACCAGAAATCCAAGTCCTTATAATGGCAGAATCGACTTGCTCAAATGTGCAATCAGTTTCAATCGTGATGTATTGCAAAAGAGTGTAGGTATTTGCCTTTAGGAAGGACTTTTTTTTCACAGCGATATTCAGAGAGTCGATTAATGCTGGGAGCTTCACTAAAATGTTAAGGGAGGAGTGATATTGCGCTTGTTTTACTACTTCATTACTTTTGGTCTGCTCAGTCATCCGGTCATTATACCTGGTTCTTGTTGCTGGCTCACTTTTTTCCAGCTCGCCGCACTGGGTTAGTTTGGATTTCTAGGGATAGACAACGACCCCTTGCCTGTTTTAAGATGCCTTTTTTAGCTTATACAATAATGCGTCAAATAGGGACTCCATGGAAATTTCAGCTATTGTCGAAGAACGTTCAAAATACCTTAACCTACTAGATTTGGTTGGTGAAGAAATTGAACTAAAAGGCGTCGTCTTTAAAGTAAGAGGCCTGTCTGGATTCGCATTTATTCTGGTTAATGCTTACGGAACAATTATTCAAACAGTTTACACCGGGGAAATAGGTGAGACCGGAGTGAAGGAAGGTTGTTCCGTTGTCATAAAAGGAAAAGTTTCAGAAGCTAAGCTAAAAGATGCTTTTGTAGAACCGAAGAGCTGCGAAGTGCAGATCAATGAAATTAATGTTGTTAGTAGTCCAAAGGAGTTACTTCCCTTCGACATTACTAAAAAAAAGCTAGATATTGGAAATGATTTAAAATTTGATCTCCGTTATCTTTCAATGAGACATCCTAAAGAGAAAGCAATTTTTCGAATTCAATCTTCACTGGTCCAAGGCATACGAAGTTTTTTAATCGAAAACAAATTTGTGGAAATCCGATCTCCTAAAATCGTAGCCGAGGGGGCCGAGGGAGGAGCAAATATTTTCTCAATGGATTATTTTGGACAAAAGGCTTATTTAACCCAATCCCCTCAGTTCTATAAAGAATTCTGTGTAGGGGTTTTTGATAGAGTATTTGAAATTGCTCCTGTTTTCAGGGCCGAAAAACACAATACAAACCGGCATATAAATGAATACACCTCGATTGATTTTGAATTTGGTCAAATAGATTCTTTTTACGATATTTTAAATATGGAAGCTGCAATGCTAAAGCATGCTTTCGAACATTTAAAAAAAGATGTTCCCTACGAACTCGATCTTTTACAAGTAGAAGTGCCAGATATAAAAACTATTCCCGCCCTTAAATTTTGGGAAGTGAAAGAGATCATTAAAAAAGAATATAAAATTGATCCAAAAGACTCCTTTGATTTAGCACCTATTGAAGAAATTAAAATTTCTGATTACGTGAAGAAAAAATATGATTCTGAGTTTGTTTTTATCACTCACTATCCCACCGCTAAAAGGCCATTTTATGCCATGGATGATGCTGAGGACCCTGAGTTAACGGTGAGTTTTGACCTAATTTTTCGGGGAGTCGAAATCACTACTGGTGGCCAAAGGATTCATGATTTCGACCAATTGGTTGCGAAAATGTCTGGCAGAGGTATGAACCCCGCGGACTTTGAGTTTTTTACTAACGCCCATAAGTATGGACTCCCTCCACATGGAGGGCTAGGGCTCGGGCTTGAGCGACTGACTCAGAGGCTGCTTAATGTTGATAATATTAAGTCGGCGACAATGTTTCCTAGAGATATGACCCGTTTAACTCCGTAAGTACGGAGAAATTATTACAAAGCTCTGGTTTTTTGGGGTTTTTAGGGTATCTATTCAATATGTTAATCAAAATTCTAATAGTTTCTATTTTTTCTCTACCGGTTTTCGCCGTTGATAATTGCCTCCGGTATATGAGTCATGCGGACCGTGCCGTCATAACTTACCAAAAAAACTGTCAAATAATCCTCAGGGATTCAGGTAATAAAGAAGTCGCTTCAGTAGATGCCTGTTTTACTAAAATAAAAAATCAATTTCCAGGTAAAATATCTTATGGATTGGTGGCAGACTTAGTCCTTAAAGGCAGCAAAAAAAGAAAAGGGCTTGTCATTACAAACACCACTAAGGCCAGCGAAGATAGTAAAAGCATAAAAATTGACCTCTTATCAGGCTCTCCAGAACTTTTTCAATTCACCCATACTCGGCTGGAATTTGACAAGCAAAGCGAAACACTTTCGATACACCAAAACAAGCGCCGTTATTGGAGCTCATTTAAAAATCACTACAATCTCCTGCTTCAGTGCAAATAATTTTCCCAAAATTTCCAGTATTGAAATAACTACCTCGTCACTGAAGATGAGTGACGAATTTCGCCTCTAAAAAGTCCCTTTCAATCCAATTTCAGTTTTGAAAAATCCATTATTGAAAAAAAACATCCCTAAGTCCTTGTAAATTAAGACCTAGCTCCTGGTCTCTCTTTTGCTTTCTAAGAGGAACTCGAATTAATTTTTTCACAAGGGGAATAGAATGCAAAAAATGAAAATGAGTGGGTTGGTCATAGGGGTCAGTTTGATGATTCTGCCAATCCAAAATGTAATGGGAATGCCTTATCCAAATGCGGATATTAGAGACTTAACCTCAAAGGTTTCAATAAAAGGGGTTGGGGAAGTTATTGGGGACTCTGAGAACAAGCATACTCTTTATGTAAAGCCAGGAAACCTAAAATTCAAAGGTAAGTTTTACCAAACAAATGGCGGAGCTGACTGTCAGGACTTATTCAAACTTAGGCAAATTACTTACAAAATGCCGACGAAAGAGGAGTTCCCAGGGATTATTTCTCGAGGTCAATTTTATTCACCTGCCTTCGAGGCAATTACAGGAGTAGCAGCTCGAAATATCAACTTGGGACGAAAAATAATTGAGGCCAAGTTTAAAGTTCATTCATATGTCGAAGATCACAAAGAAGAGTATGGAAATTATTCAGCGACAAAGGCCGCACTTGAATTAGCAAAAGAAGATGTAGAAGCGGTAAAAGATGAAATGGCCGAGCTGAGTGCCAAATTAACTACAGATCTGGCGTTAGCGGCTAATGACCCAGATCAAATGAATAAGATCCGCTCTGATTTTCGTCGGGATATCCTTAAGTTAAATTACCGAAAAGAAGTTGTATTGCGAGTTAAAAGACAAGCAGGATACTCCTACCGAGAGGCCCTTAGAGATTGGTCCCCGTATAAAGACCAATTAGAGTGGTTAACAAACGTCGAAGCGAACCTAAGCCAGTCATTTAGCGCTCTCCAAAGGATTGCCGATGAATCCTTACAGGACTCTATTGCTTTAATGAGCAGCCTAGATTCTGTTGTTATTGGATATGCTTCAACAGGATATTCATTAACCCCAGATAAGGAAATTGAGACATTGTCTGAGAGAATTAAAGATGCAGGTTTAAATTATCATGTGCAATCAATAGCACCTTTTAATATCCGTCTAAATCCAGGAGTAACTAAGAGTATTAGCAGAGTCAAGGATAATGGCTCGGCCTTAAATTATGAATTAATTACTTATAATTTTCCTCTAGAAACTAGAGTGACTCTTGGTACAAAAAAACGATTTGTAGATCTTCCAATGACAATAGAGGGAGATAATAACAAACCAGAAGTGTTGCGATACCTTGTTTCTGACCTAGAAGGTGGATTTGGCGGTTCTCAAGCCTATGATTTTCCGATCACTCAAGGTGCAATTTGTGGCTATGCAAAGAGTAAGCAAAAAACTTACGAATATACGGACCGAGATGGTAATCATTTTTCTAGAACAGCTAGTGAAACCGTATATGAATCTCCCGCTCCAAACCAGCCAGTATTTGTTCAAAATGTAGCGCTTCGCTATAACTATTATCAAAAAGCTGAACCTATTTCCGGTTCTTGCCAGATGGATATTAGTAAAACTTCAAGTTTTGTACGAAACAGCGGTAGAAAGACTAGCTGGTCGTGGTTTAAGAGGAGTACTCACTCTTGGGATAATACTCGTAAGAATTTAAGCAAGAATATGGGCCTATCTTGTTCACTAACAAAACGCCCTCAAGGTGCAAATCCAGAGGAAAGTAAGTTGCTTAATTCAGCTTTTCAAAAAGCATTGTATCAAGACATGTTTACTATGTTCTTAATAAGTTATGCCAAAGACTATAACGTGAAGCCAATAAAACCGGAATTACTAAGCTCTGATTCACAGTTTTTTTCTAAGCTAGGTGAAGGCGTGATGAGTCTTTGTGGAGCAAATCTTTACTGTCAGATCGGTGGAGTTGTTCTTAAATCCCTCGATGAACTAGTAGGAACTCGACATACAGGAACAACTTCAAATACCACAACAATAAGTGGAACTTTGAAGAGAAACCTTAATTTAGATTCCTACCTTATTAGTGAAGGGCATACCAATATTGAATTGAGAGTTTGCCTCGATCATACACTTTGCGAAGAATAATTTGTTTTTCAAGGGTTCCTGTAAAGGAACCCTTTCTTAAAGGAGTTGAAATGAAAAAGTTAGGATATGTTTTAGGAATAATGATCACTTTTATTTATTTTATTTTTGGTAGTAATTCATTTAAAGGAGAAGAGGAGAAATTGAAGTCATTAAAACCAGTAAATGTTTTAAGAGAAATTGGGAAAAAAGAGAATGCAGTTTCTGATTTTATAAAATTAAAAAAAAATAGTCCCTTTAAGTTAGACCTTCAGGAAAAAGAAATGCTTGCTGAGGTAGAGAACTATCAAATGAAGAGAGTAGAATTCAAAAAGGATATGGTGGTTCTAAATAGAATTGTTTCAGAAATTAATAGTTTTGGAGCTAAGAAGGGAGCGCCCTCCCACCTCATTGCACATTTTAAAAATTTATCAAAACAATTAATAGGTAAAAAAATTAAATTAAATCTGCAGGCTTCAAAGGTGATAAAAAGCATGGAAAAGGAGCTCTTGTGAAAAACCTGATCCCGGTGATTACCTTTCTGTCCATACTTTTAATTAATCCTTGTTTTGGCTCGGGAATCATTGTCCTTGATGGCAATGAAGAGATAGGAGTTTTAAAATTAGGAAATAGAATATTACTCTCACAGGTAAAAAGAAATGGCGTAATTACTCGAACTGGTCAACAGCAGAAGGATTTCTGTACCCAAACAGAGCGTCGCCTCAAGCCATATCTCAACGATGTTCGAAGGTTTCACTGTAATCAGATTAGTGATTTAAACAGAGTTTTTTGTAATTTAATAGGAGAGCAATTCGAAAGAAGCATGTATGGATTGAATAGCGAGGTCGTTAAGGATCAGTTCTCAATTAAAGCTAAATTGGACTCGACTTATTCTTCCTCAAGAAAAGCGAAATTAGTAAAAGAAGTTTCTAGAAAATTGGGCATTAATTCAAATAATATTAAATTTGCCCCTTTGCCCACTATCCCGAGTATGGGGAAAATTCTAGTGGTGAATAAATCAAACAAAAGGACGGTTTTTACAAAAATTCTAAAATATATGGAAATAGATTACAAAAGACAATTGGAGCTGGTCGATGGGAATATGATCTTAAGCTCAAATAATCTAATCAGTTGTGAGCTTGATGCTGGTAATATTTCACTAAAAGCATATAGTGAAAATCGATATGAGAATACAGTCATCCTGGCCGAGGATATTCAAAAACGTCTATGGACAAGTTACAAATATATTTTGAAAAATTATCTATTAGAAATTGATGATGGGAGCACGGATTTTATGAAAAAAATTCTGGTCAGCGGCTATATTATTAAAGGGATGTTCGGAAAAACGGGGTACGCAATAGACTCTTACCTAAACCTAGAGAAAATATTTAGTAATTATTTCAGGATAGAGGGAGAGGAAGGTGAGAGAAAGTGGATCGATATTAAAAGATTCAGTTCAATTGAGGAATTGAAGGATGAGAATTATCCTGACCAGCTATTTGTGGGGAAATTAAAAACGGAATGGAGTCTCAAATGAAATTGGTTGTAATTTTGTTTGCACTTGTTTCATTTGTTTCCTGCGACGAAGATCAAAATCAAAATCCTCCACGAGTTTCGCCAATGGAGAAAAAAGAGTTGAAATGCTTAGAGGATAAATTGTCTTTTGGGACAAAAAAAATTTTACGTATTGAGGGATTAATCGTCAGGCTCAGCTCAAATTTTGAGGGATGCACAAAAAATATTAAACGATTAGAACAGTATGCTGAACTTATAAAAAATAAATATCCTGATTATATTTCAGGACTAAAGGGGATAGAAAATGAGAATTAAAGGAATCGCGTCGGGCTTACTAGTATTACTCGTAATGAATAGCGGATTGGCGCAAGACAATGTATGCCAAGTCCTTCGGAGTAAACCAACTCAAATTGTAGTAGCTCATTCGGGGACACCTAATCCAGGGCTTCACCGAGAAATTATTAAAAAATCGATGGAATATATTCAAAAAATATTGGATTTAAAATTTGAGGCTGCTGAATTTATAAAAAAAAATAAAAAGGTATATGGAATTTTTGCGGCAGCCCTAGAGGCCAGAAAACAATTACAAGATGAAATAGAAAATAATAAATCGGATAGAAAATCTGTTATGAAGGATTACCATTCTGCAATTAAAGAAATAAATCCTTCTTTACCTTCTAAAATTATAGAGCGTATCTTCAAGGAATTGACTAAGCAAAAAGATAGTGACATTAAGAGAATTAATAAGCTTAGTAGAACACTTCTACGCGATCAAGATGAAGTTGATCGGTCATATTTTAAAGCATTGAAAGTATGGGGGCCATTTCAAAAACACCTGGACTGGCTTTCTGAGATAGAAAAAAGCTTATTAGATAGTTTAAAAAAACTGAAAGAGATTGAATCTTATAGAACAAATTCATTTACCCAATTAGTGGCAGGTTTAAGAGCTACAGGCTTTAATTCAAGTCGCGAAGTACTTCTATACGACCTTGATGACCGCGAAGAGAGACAGAGGAAATGTCGCCAGCTCCTAGAACGCTTGAAAGATTGGTCTGAAGAGTTAAGATATCAACCGGCACCAGTTTTTCCCCCCCGCAATCCTTTAATAGACCCAGTTATTAGATGGCCACAGGAGTTTCCACTTGAACTTCCTAGATTACCTTGGCTAAACCCAGAAATTACCAATCCTGGGAGAGACATTAGCTTCAATAGAAATAGTGGTTCTTTGTTAAACTGACTTAGTATCTCCTCATATAAGCCGGTCTAATTTTTAAACCGGCTTATTTGAGGAATATAATTTGAAATTAAATTGTGAAGGGGATTGAAACACCAAGGAACCAAAAAGAGGAACCTGCATCACCTGTGAGAGATCTTTCTTGGGTTCCGAAAAGTCCGCCAGAGGCCTTAAATTTGTCATAGCTATAATTGTGAAGTTCAGCAAAAACACTGACAGTATCAAAGAAAGTGTAGCCTAATCCGATACCTATTCCGTCACCTGTAAATTCAATAGCGCCCGGTCCATATATGGCCTCCCACACTGCCTGCACCGCTGGGTCTGACCATTGGAAGTTACTCCATTCCATCTTAGTATTTAAGAAGTAAGTACCCCAGAAACGAAAGCCACTATCGGTTTGATAGCCCAGAAAAATACCTGTGGCGGTAAAATCCATATCTGTTTTGTTTTGTGCAATGGCCTTGTTTTCGGCCTCAGTTCCAGAAGTGTCGTAAACGCCACCTACAGTGAGGCCATTAAAGTTCCAGCCGACCCGGCCACCATAGCCCATGCCGCCGCCTTTCCAGTCATCGGAATCATCTCCATCATTGTCATCGTAATTGATAGAAGCAAAGCCCACAAAAGGCTCTAGGTAGAGTCCAGATTCTCCCTTGCCCCAACAGTTAGTAGAAAAGGCCCCAAATAGCAGACTTGTTGCCAGCCAAAAAATAGCTCTTGTCATGTATCCTCCTGATTAGCTCAATATTCTCAAATACAATTTTAATAGTTTATAGGGATGACGCAATGGGGCAGAAGAGTTGACCCTTTTTGGCCGTTAATTTGTGGATTACTTGATCGATTAAGTCTGGCGGTCTTTTCGGTATTGCTTGGCCTTTTGATACTGCTCTTTTCTTTCGTTGGAGAGCCTTTCTTTGTGTTTCTCACGCAGCTCTCTGGCCTTTAGTCGTCTCTGTTCTTGGGCCTTTTGGTAGAGTGGGTTTTCCGACATTTTAGGGGTTTTGTTAATCTTTTCTCGGTCGCTGAAGCTCTTGCGTAGCTCTTTGTCTTGTTTCTTTTTTTCTTGTTCTCGCTTAATTTGATGTTCGCTTTTTGGTTTTTTCTTCTGGCCCATTTTAGTTTTTTTCTCTACTGAGCGGGTAGGCTCAAGGCGTAGCCCCTCGATCGAGTTGATCAGTGAGGCTATTTGTATTTGTAGGTCTGTGCTTTCTATCTCAGGGCTAAAGCTATGTGCCTGTTCTAAGTAGAGCGAGAGATATTTTACAAAGAGAACTTCTTTTTGAAGGTTGTACAACTTGAAGAAGGAGGCTTCTCCTATCCGGTGAATCGCTTGGGTACCAAGAGTGTGATGGGATTCCTTTAGAGGAATACAAAAATAATCGGATGGCTTTAGGCCTTTGCCTCCATTTGTTCCAAGACGAATATGGTGGGCGACTTCAGCAGCTTCGCAGGTTGCTGCACAGCTTTGATTTCGTAGCCATTGTAGGTAGCTCCGGTTCCGGTGCTGCGAGTGTTTAGACAATATCATATAGGTAAATTGTAGGGCCTATAGGACACTTTTTCAAAAGCGAATTAAGTAAATGACGCTGTCTACAACTTAAGGCAGTCGAGTTATTAGCTACTTATAAAGCAGTAATTTATATTTAGTTGAGGTTATGGAGACCGATAAGTTTCTACATGGCAAAAAGTGAAAATTCGAATTTCTCCGTTTCAAAATGGTACCTGTTTTATGCAGCTATCGGATTTCTATGTGGAGTACTTTTTCCGACCCTATTTATAATAATTGATCTGAATCAGATGGGAATGGTTTTTACTATTTCTAATATTTTTGAAGTGGCGCAAGTTCAATATATTTATATTTTTAGCGTCTTTGCTTTTCCAATAATTTTTTCGGGAATGTTTATGCTCTTCTATAATATTTCCACTAAAAATAAAATGCTTAAAGAGCAATATAAAATGGAAATGATTATTCGGGAACAGAAAGAAAACCTAGAGGCTTCCTCTCGATTTGCAAACTTTGGAGAAATGGCGGCAGGGGTGGCCCATGAAATTAACAATCCCTTAGCGATGATTGTCTTAAATAATACCCTGGCGCTAAAATACTTGGCCAAGCAAGAGCTCGATATACCGAAGATTGGGTCTTTGATAAAGAAGAACGATGATGTTGTTAAACGAATTGCTAAAATTGTTTCGGCCTTAAAATCTCTGGCAAGGAATACGGAAAATGATCCTATGGAGCAGACTACGCTATATGATGTGGTGGATGATGCCCTTGAGTTTTGCAGCGGACTACTTGAACCTAATGATATTACATTTAGGGTTAAATATAATGGTCTTGAAACTGAGTTTATCTTTTGTCGGAAAGTTCAAATTTCGCAAGTGATTGTCAATCTCATTGGAAATTCAAAGGATGCCATCGAAATGCTTGAAGACCGCTGGATAGAAGTTGAGGCGGTTAAGATGGGGAGTAGTGTTTTTATACATATAACGGACAGTGGAAAAGGTGTACCCGAAGAAATCCAGGAAACTATATTTACCCCAATGTTTACCACTAAAGAAGTAGGAAAAGGAACAGGGCTTGGTCTATCGTTAAGTAAGAATTTTCTGCTGCAACATAATGGTGACCTTAAATACGATAAGTCCTACCCAAATACTCGTTTCACCCTTGAGTTCAAATTGAAAGGTCATAAAACCGAAAAAAGAATAGATGAAATGGCTTCCTGATAGTTTATTGGAGAGTTTCTAGCTCTTCGTAAGCCTCCAAGAGCTCTAGCTCTATGGATTCCTTTTGAGTGGTGAACTCGGAATAATTTAAAAGCTCTTTAGAGTCATTATCTTTGAGATTAATTTTACCTAATGCTTCGTCTAGGGATTCTAGCTTTGCTTCTAATGTATTTATTAATTGGGGTAATTTATTTAGGCGTTTCTTCTGCTCATAACTTAACTTCTTTTCTTCTTTTTTTGTAACAGAGTTTTTTATACGTTCTGATTTTTCCTCTTCCTTAGTGAGACTCGACTTGATTCGGCGGGCCTCCAAGTAAGATTCTACTTGAGCATATCCCGAATCGAAAAACTCAAACTGGCCATCTATATATACCCAAACTTTATTGGTTATATTGGCCATAAAGGCCCGGTCGTGGCCAACAACTAAAAGTGCCCCTTTAAAATTGGCCAATTGTTCTTCCAATATTTGAATAGTTTCTAGGTCCAAGTCATTTGTTGGCTCGTCAAATATCCAGAGGTCTGCGCTCTTAGTGAGATTGTAGGCTAGTTGAAGTCTATTTTTCTCACCCCCTGAGAAGGTGGAGAGGGGTCGGTCTAGCTCGTCACGCTTGAAAAGGAAGTCCTGGAAGTAGGCGGCGACATGTTTGCTTCTGCCATCTGGTAAGGAGATCATATCTTGGCCACCTCCTAAGAACTCCCTTGGAGTGGCATTAGGATCAAGGATCTCTCTTTTTTGGTCGAAATAGCGAATATCTAAATTCTCTGCCCGATTGAGCTTACCTTTATTTGGCAAGAGGTCTCCAATTATTAATTTTAGCAGAGTTGTTTTACCGACGCCATTTGGCCCAATAATTCCAATTTTATCTTTCTTATGGATTTCGAAATTAAGTTTATTAAAGAGAGTTTTTTCTTGGTCGTTAATTGTAAATGAATGGCCGAGTTCTTTTGCCTTGACCAGTGATTTTGTTTTTCTTTCGGAATGAGATAGTTCAATTTTGACTTTTTTGCGAGCAAGGCCTTCTAGCTCAGAAATTTTACTATTCAGACCATGAAAACCTTCAACTCTCTTTTTGGAGCGAGTGCCTCGGGCCTTGACCCCTTGATTCATCCAGTCCTGTTCTCTTCGAAGAGAGTTTTTCAATCTCGTGATCATGGCCTGGCGTTTCGTTGATTCTTGATCGAGATAAACTAAGTAATCTCCATAATTACCTTCAAAAGAGTCCACCTTCTGATGATTTATATGCAAAATTCGTTGGCATAATTTTGTCAGTAAGTAGCGATCATGGCTAATAAAGAGCTGGGTACTTCCAGTAAGGTTTCTTATATCGTCTTCGAATTTTTCGATGGATTCGATATCGAGATGGTTTGTTGGTTCGTCCCATAGGATCAAGTCGAAAGGGCAGGATAGTCCCACGGCCAGCAATAATTTTCTTTGCTCTCCTCCGGACATTTTATGAATCGAGCGCTCTAAGTCATTATGCCCATAGGATTTAGCGTAACTTTCATATTGATCTTGGATTCGAAAGGCCCCCAGAACTTCTAACTTCTCGTGGATACTTTGCTGTCTGGCAATTAGCGGATCCATCTTGGCAGGGTCGACAGTTTCAAAACTATTATTAACCTCTTGTAGCTCGAAATAAAGTTTGGCCACTTCGGGGTAGAAGGTGAATACGAAGTCCTTGCCTGAGAGGTGACCTACTTCTTTCTGGTTCAGCTCCTGCGGTATATGCATGGTGGTAATTTTTTGATTTCCTATGCCCTTACCTTTTGCGTAATGAAAAGGAGGGACACTATGGTCGGCATCGAGCTTATGACAGAGTATGTGGAATAGTGATGATTTACCCTGGCCGTTAAGACCCAAAAGCCCAATAGTTTCACCTCTTTGAATGCTGAGATTGGCACCATTAAAGAGTTGTTTGCTGCCAAATGAAAGGCTTAGATTCTGCAATTGAAGTAAAATATTTTGGCTCATATTTGGCCACTATACCTATTTAAAAAAGACCTGTCACAATGTATGATAAGCGCCATGTTAGACCTCGCCCCAGCCTTTTTAGACCAGCTCTTCCGCTTAATTGACCGGTTTGAGATCGATTATTCCAGCTATACGATAGATCATATTTGCTTCCGTACCGCCTCGGTCGACGAATATCAGCGACTTAAAGAAAGTCTCAGCGCAGTCCACGAACTATTGATCGAGTCTCCAGTAGGGGGCAGGCGGATTGCTACCTACCGTTTGGCGCAGCCGATAAAATATAAAGAATGGAGCATTCCGCTTTTAGAATTACCTGAGCCAAAAGCGGGGAGCCAGTACCAAAGTGGATTTGAGCATATCGAGTTTGTGATTGAGAAGAGCTTTGAAGAATTGAGCTCTCAATACAGCTCACTGACATTTGATTACAAAGGGACTCATAAAAGAATTAACCCAGAACTGCGTCTTAAACTCGATCAGAATTATTGTATTAAGTTCCATCACCTGCCACTAGATAAAGTCATTGAGATAGAGAAGGCCGAGGCTGGGCCTAAAAACTCATAATTCCCTAACGTGACTCCCCGCTTAACCCGATAAGGTTAGTGAGGGATTACATATGAAGTTTATCGTTAAAACACTATGTTGGAGTTTGCTCTTCCTTAGCGGGAGGTTGCTTGCAAGTGAGGTCCCTGCCTACTGCCAGTTAGATAAAGAAAATCCATTGATAACAACCGAGTCGGACTGTCAAAGACTAGGTGAAAGTAACTCCATTGTGTCCTTTGCTGAGAAATACTATGCCGACGCAATTCAAAAAGAATTCAAAAAGAATTCCAAAAGAAGTTAAAAGAAAAAGCGCTAGAAGGAATTCTCTCGCGACTTTATTCGTTTGCCTTTATGAATGAAAATTTGATTCCAGAAGGAAAAGTACCTCACTCTAAATACAATATTCCCAAACAGTATATCGCTAGAGCTAACCTACAAAACAAAATGGGAGAGGGCCTGGTTTCAAAATGTGAGGGCCTGACGAATAATAGCAGATCAATTGTGAACAAATACCTGAAAGCAAATACTATTCCTAAAGAAGTTGTGTCAGAGTTACAAGGTAAAGAAGAGTACCTGGCGCGCCAGATAATCTTGGGGTATTACGCTCGAAATTTTTTATATTTAAATCCAACTGAAAACCCTGAATTGAAAGATCTCATTTCTGATTACCCTCTATTATTCGACGAAAAGAGGCCCAGTGACGAACCATTTTTATCGTCAGAGTTCCATCACTTTTCGGAGGCGTTTAGTCAGGGGGGCTTTTACAGGGGTAGTGGCGTTTTTAAATATATAAATAGTGATGAAAGCGAAAAGCGACTGGCCGGAACTTCTCAAGTCTATTTGGCACTTCGGCGAAAACCAGCTGTCTTTAATAATCTATGGCAGTCGATTCAACCTAGAGTGGTCGAAGAAGAACAGCAGGCATTGAACGCCCTAAAGGCCCTCTGCCAAAGTAGGGGGCCCAAATTAATAGGTGATCAAAATTTAGTCGATCAAATGTTAGGGACCTACAACACCAGTAATCCTATTGATGTTAAGAAGTATTACTATTATCGACTGGCCCATTGCCAATTGCTAAAAAAAGGCAGGCATGAACAAAGTACTAGTCTAAAAGTTCCCCTGTCTCTAGATGGGGAGCAGCGCTTGGTTTCACAGAAGATGAGTAAGATTGCCGAAGGAGTTTCTTATAAATATACGGACGTGAAATTTTTGGGGAAGGCTCCATTGCCTGGCTCTTGCTGGACTACTGCCCATTATACAAAAAAATACACAGATTTTGATGATAGTGGGAAAAGCCGCAAGGGACATTATTCCTGTGAGTATGAATGCATTACGCCTAAGGGGCAACACCAGCGATTGCGTGGAACTCTTTACGATGAAGTAAGTAAGTACTCTGATGACGGACGCTATTTTCTCTGTGAAAGTTATAAGAATCCTGGAGCATTGCAAAAGCAATCGACTATTCGAGAGGGGCGAGTTGGAACCTCTGCGGTTTATTCAACTAATGGTAAAACGGGCATTTTTGATCCACGCCTTACAGAGAGTCCTGAACTACTTGAATGGGCAAAGGAACACCTTCCTCCACTTGCAAAAGAGAAGGACTCCGGCTGGAGTTTGAAGAAACTTTTGAATTGGTAATTCACTTAGCTATCTCGCTATATTTCCAAATGGGCTAAAAAAATCAACCGATTGTACTTGAGGGGATTCCACCATGCCTGAGTTTAAGCCTGAGAATCGTGAGCCGTTAAAATATCCAGGCGCGCTAGGTATCATAGGAGGCATCGTGACATTATGTATATTAGTCCCTGAAAGATTGGCCATGTGAAGTAGGCTTGCCTGATAAGTGAATTGGTCAATCTGGCCGGTGCCAAATTTATAAGAGGCTTGATTGTTAAAGCAATTTATAGAGGCCGTACCAAAGCATTGCAGAGTCTGTGGTATGCCTGGATCAAAAGAGCCCTGCGGAACAAACATCCCATAGGATAGAGGCGAGATAAGCAGCCAAACCAATAACATTTTAAATAAGATGTTTTTCATTACATTTCCTTTTCTATTGTTAAATAGATACCTTTTACTATACAAGAGTCGGGCCAGAATAATAGGTATAACATACTGAAATCATAGACTTGGTCGGGCTAGGATTGTCTATTGTCTAGTGATTGGTCGATAAAAAGGCCTCTCAAAGAGGCTCCTTTTGGGTAGTATTTCGGCCATGGAAATCAAAGAATTTTTCGATAAAAATACATCTACTTTCTCATATATTATTTATGACAAGCAGACTCGTGATGGGGTGGTGCTGGATTCGGTTTTAGACTATGACCCTAATTCTTCTTCTGTGACCAGGGACTCGCTTGATAAAATCACCCAATTCTTAAATCAAAATGAAATAAATTTAAAATTTATATTGGAAAGCCATGTACACGCCGACCATATGAGCGCCTCTCACTTCTTAAAAAAAGAATTCCCAGAGGCTAAAAGTGCCATAGGAAGTAGGGTTCAAGCAGTACAGAAAGTTTTCGGGGCACTATTTAATAGTGACCTTGCCTGTGATGGCAGCCAATTTGATCTATTACTTGAAGACCAAAGTATTACTTGCGCCGGAAGTCTTTCATTTAAAACCTTGGCCTGTCCAGGGCACACTCCAGCATGCTGTTCCTTCCTATTCGGCGATTGTCTTTTTACAGGAGACGTAATTTTTATGCCTGATTTTGGTACCGGCCGTTGCGACTTCCCTGAAGGAAGTGCTGAAGATTTATTTCATTCCATCCAGCGTCTCTACCAGCTTCCGGATCAGACCAAAGTTTTCGTCGGTCATGATTACTGCCCCGGAGGAAGGGAGCTGCGATTTCAAAGCACTATAGGCGAAGAGAAGAAGTTGAATAAGCATCTGCGTAGCGATACCCAATTAGAAGAATTTGTGAGTTTTCGCACAAGTAGAGATGGCGAGCTCTCTGCTCCGCGCCTATTGCTGCCTTCTCTTCAGGTCAATCTAATGGCCGGTCAGCTACCCTCGAAAGAAGTCAACGGTTCCCGCTACCTTAAAATCCCTCTTACGGGGCTCTAGCTGCTAAAATCCAATACATTTTATCGGAACCTGAGCTAGGTCAGCTTTTTTAGTACTTTACAGCATAGTAGAAAGTCCTGATTTAGATTAGATTATGGGTATCAATAAAATGCTAAATAGTTAGTTTTAGAGGAATGTTAGGAATGGGAATTAATACTACCAGCTCATCCATTGAGACTAAATCTGATTTGGTACAGGAAAGTGCCCCGTTTTGCTATCATTGCGGAGAGTCTGCCTTTTCTCCGGTAATTGAGGCCGGACACAATTTCTGTTGTCGGGGTTGCCGCTTAGTTTTTAAGCTTCTTAAAAGCCGAGGGCTTTCAAAATACTATCAGATTAAAAATCTATACAGTGAAGGAGAGCGGGGAGCACCAGTTTCTGAAAAGAAAACTGACTTTAGCTTTTTAGACCACGAAAACTTCCAAAAAGAATATGTGACGGAAATTGAAAATGAATTGCAAATACGCTTTTACTTGGAAGGGGTTCATTGCTCTGCTTGTCTTTGGTTAATTGAAAAATCACCCGAATTTATTGTCGGACTTAATGGCTGTCGGTTGCAATTATCTAGCTCCGTTGCGACTTTAAATTTTGATGAAAGTTGCTCTCTATCAAGTCTGGCAACTGAGTTTAAGAAATTGGGATATTTTCCCCACCCTCTAAAACCGAATGAGAAAAGTGAATCACTTGCAAGAAAAGAGGAAAGAGATTTATTGATAAAAATGGGCGTTGCAATGGCCTGCATGGGGAATATTGGACTCCTTTCAATTTCTATATATGCAGGAGCAGATGGAACTATAGCGCGACAATTTGAGTGGTTGAGTTTTCTATTGCTCCTTCCCGTGATTCTATTTAGTGCTATTCCATTTTATAAAAATGCTTTGAACTCGATTAAAAGAAAGGTTATTTCAATAGATTTACCTATTGTTATTGCTCTAGTAGCAGGAACCTTAGGTGGGATGCTCAATATACTCAAGGGAACCGGAGTGGTCTTTTTTGACTCTATGGCGGCCCTGGTGTTTTTGTTATTGCTGAGCCGATATGTCTTAATGAAGGCGCGACAAGGAGGAGTTCAATCTTCAAGATTAGAATTTTTTAAAAGTTTCGGAAGTTGCCGAAGATTAATACCCTCCTCAGGGGAAACCGAAAATATTCTTGCGAGCTTCTTAAAACCATTAGATCTGATACTTTTAAAAACTGGAGAAATGCTTCCAGTGGATGGGCTGATCATGAAGGGGAAAGTGCTAGCAGATACTTCACTTTTGACAGGCGAATCGAAGCCCAGTCTTTTAGAGCAAGGGCAGAAAATCTACTCGGGAAGTAAAGTATTAGGTGGTGAAATAGTAGTTAAAGCAGAAATCGTAGGAGACCAAACATTATTGGGTAGAATTCTTGAAAAAGTTAATCAAAATATCCTCGAAAAACCTCCACTCTTAACACAGGTAGATCGCCTGGCTCAATTTTTTGTCACCATTGTATTATTTTTAGCTATCGGGGTATTTTTATTTTTTGCCTTTCAAGATAATGGGCATGAAGGGTTTCTCAGGGCCCTTTCACTAATTATTGTAACTTGTCCCTGTGCCTTGGCGCTTGCGACACCTCTTGCCTTTAGTTCATTGATAGGAAAATTAGCCGGGCGTGGAATAATTATTCGCTCTGAAAATGTAATAGAAAAAATCTCTGAGGCAAAAAATATTTTTCTGGATAAAACGGGAACTCTAACTCAAGGAGAATTCGTCGTTCAAGACTGGGAGCCTAAAGTTTCGCGAGAAGATCTTGCTTCCATTGTCCTGGCACTAGAGGAGAAATCCTTTCATCCCATCGGCACAGCGCTAGTAAACTATATAAAAGAAAATTTTGAATATAAGACAATAAATTTAGAAAACTGGTGTGAAACTCCAGGTCTTGGCGTTGAAGGTGAGCTTAATGGAAAAAAGTATCAATTAAAGCGATTCCAAGAATCATCGATTGGCCTGTTCGAGGATGAATTATTAATACTAACTATAAATTGCCAGGATGGACTTCGAAAGGATAGTCGGAAATCCATTGAGAAATTAATATCGATGGGATTAAAGACATTTATCTTATCTGGCGATTGCCAAACACAGGTTTCAAGTGCCGCTGCACTATTAGGCCTTAGCGGAAATCAGATATTTTGGAATAAAGGACCTGAAGAAAAATTTGAAATCATGAATGAATATAATGCTTCTATTATGGTCGGTGACGGAGCCAATGATGCTTTGGCCCTCGGTCAGGCCAGTGTTGGAGTTGCTGTTAAAGGAAGTATTGATATAAGCTTAAAAGCAGCCGACATTTATCTAACAAATCCAGGGGTCGGATTAATTACTAAGCTCATCGCCTATTCAAGAGAGACAGTTAAGTTAATTAAAAGAAATCTTGTTCTCTCTCTAACTTATAATGCCATTGGGGCTGCACTGGCCATTATGGGCTTGATAAACCCACTTTGGGCAGCCATTTTAATGCCTATTAGCTCCTTGACCGTATTGGCCTCAACTATTTACGGTACCAAGAAAATGCGTAGATTCGAAAAAGGGGAATTGATATGACCGTTCTTTATATTCTGTTACCACTTTCAATTATTCTTGGAGGAATTTTTCTCGCTGCCTTTATTTGGTCGGTGAATAAAGGGCAGTATGACGATTTAGAGACTCCTGCCAAAAGAATGTTATTTGAAGATGAAAATAAAAATTGAATTATATTTACTTTAAAAGGAAAACATTATGAGTACTGATCAAAACACTGGGGCACTAGAGGAATTTAGTTACGATGACTCTTCGGTGAAACTTTTTCTCCACGCCACTATCATTTGGGGGGCTGTTGCACTTTTGCTAGGGGTTGTAATTGCCTTGCAATTAGCTTCTTGGCAATTCAACTTTAACCTCGAATGGTTCACTTTTGGAAGGCTTCGTCCCTTGCATACAAACGCCGCAGTATTCGCCTTCTGTGGCAATGCCATGTTTGCAGGAATTTACTACTCAACGCAAAGACTATGCAAGGCCCGTTTATATAACGATTTCTTGAGTCGCTTACACTTTTGGGGGTGGCAGTTAATTATTGTTGCAGCAGCGATCTCGCTTCCACTAGGTTATAGTCACGGAAAAGAATATGCAGAGCTTGAATGGCCAATTGATATTGGGATTACAATTATATGGGTTGTTTTTGCTGTAAATTTCTTTGGAACTCTCTACAAACGAAGAGAAAAACATATTTACGTGGCCCTGTGGTTTTACATTGCTACAATTGTGACAGTTGCAGTTCTACACATAGTTAATTCAATTGAAATTCCGATTTCACTAATGAAGAGTTACCCGGTCTGGGCAGGAGCTCAAGATGCTCTTATTCAGTGGTGGTATGGTCATAATGCGGTGGCCTTCTTTTTAACAACTCCATTCCTTGGGTTAATGTATTATTTTGTTCCCAAGGCGATTAATCGGCCTGTATATAGTTATCGTCTTTCTATCATTCACTTCTGGTCTCTTGTATTTATTTATATTTGGGCCGGACCACACCATCTTCTCTATACTGCTTTGCCTGATTGGGCTCAGACTCTTGGCATGTGTTTTAGTGTCATTCTTTGGGCCCCGAGTTGGGGAGGCATGATAAATGGCCTACTCACCATGCGCGGTGCTTGGGACAGAGTGAGAAGTGAGCCACTGTTAAAATTTCTAGCAACTTCAATTACTTTTTACGGGATGTCGACATTTGAAGGTCCCTTAATGGCCATTAAATCGGTCAATGCACTCGCTCATTACACAGACTGGGTTGTTGGACATGTTCATTCGGGAACCATTGGTTGGAATGTCATGCTGGTTTCGGGGATTTTATATTATATCGTTCCTAAGATTTGGAAAACCGAATTATTCAGCCAAAAACTTGCAAATATCCATTTTTGGTCTACTACCATTGGACTTGTTCTTTATATCTTATCTATGTGGACGGCGGGAATTACCCAAGGACTAATGTGGAGAGAAATAAATCCTTCCACTGGAATGTTAACTTATCCAAATTTTGTCGAGACGGTAACTAAGATAATACCAATGTATTGGGTAAGGGCCTTTGGAGGGGTACTCGTTCTTGGTGGGTTTATTTTACTATTAATAAATTTATATAAAACCATAGCAAGAGCTCCTAAAGAGCAAAAAGAAGAAATTTTGAGGGCCCCGGCTCTAGAAAAAAATAGCTCAAAAGCTAAGGGGCATAGAGGATTAGAAGGACTCCCCGCAGTGTTTACTGTCTTAACAGTACTTGCAGTATTAGTGGGCTCGGCGATTGAAATTTTGCCTTCAATTCTCTCTAATAAATGGATTGAGAAGGATGCTAGAGTGACACCCTACACTCCACTAGAACTTGCAGGACGAGATATTTATATTCGAGAGGGCTGTTACGTTTGTCATTCTCAAATGATTCGAACTCTTCCTCATGAGGTCTTAAGATATGGACCATCAAGCACAGCGGCTGAGTTTGTTTATGATAGACCTTTTCAGTGGGGCTCAAAGAGAACCGGGCCTGATATTGCTAGAGTAGGTGGCAAGTATAATCACCTTTGGCATTATCGGCATATGATGGACCCAAGGGTGGTTACTCAAGGCTCTATTATGCCAAACTATCCTTGGCTATTTAAAAAGAAGGCCGACTTAGGAATTCTCTCTAAGAAGTTAGCTGTATTAAAGTCAATGGGGGTCCCATATAGCGATGAAGAGATTGAAAAGGCGACCGAGTTGGCCAAGACTCAAGCCGATGTGATTATAAAAGAACTAGCTTCTGACGGAGTTCCAACCAATATGAAAAATAAACAAATTATTGCTCTGATTGCTTACCTCCAGCGGCTTGGTACAGATATTCAGCAAGAGATTGAGGAGGAGGAGTAATGAAACAAGAAGTTTTATCATATTTTCAGTGGATTGATCTTACTAATTTTGCATTGTTGCTTTTTGTATTCCTTTTCACAGGAATGATTTTTTGGGTATGGAGAAGAGAAAGTAACAAAGTTTATCAAGAGGCCTCTATGCTTCCATTGCAAGAGGAGAATAAATTATGAACGATTCAAATAAATTTTCAGAAGAAGAGAAAAAGATCTTACTAGATCATGATTACGATGGGATTCAAGAGTTTGATTACCCACTTCCGAACTGGTGGACAATGACCTTTGTCTTGACCTCACTTTTTGGGATTCCGTATATGATATATTACCTTTTCCTAGGAGGACCTACTCTTAGACAAGAATCTGAATTAGAGTTAGCTAAGATAAAAACTGTTCGAACAGCTTACGCCGTAAAAATGGCAAAGTTTGATCATCAAGCCTATGACAAAGTCATTGCAGAAGGAGCAGCCTCCAAAGGGAAAGAAGTATTTATTGAAAACTGTGCCTCTTGTCATAAAGATGGAGGTGAAGGGGATGTGGGCCCCAATTTAACGGATGCCTACTGGATGCATGCCAAGGCGACACCTGAAACGATTTACGAAGTTGTCCTAAATGGAAGAGAGGATAAGGGAATGCCGGTATGGGGTGAAGACCTCACTAAGGATGAGATATTGGCCGTGGTTTTTCATGTCATGTCTCTAACAAATACTAATGTTGCTAACGGGAAAGAACCCCAGGGGAAAAAGGTCGACTAGGTGAGTGAAGATCTACCAAGAAAGCGCCAGAGACGTGAGTTACATAGCGAACGACTAGGCTCGATTGATGAGCATGGTAAGCGGGTCTATATTCATCCAGAGAATGTGAAAGGACCTTGGAGGGACCGGCGATCCATTACTTATTGGGTCCTGATTTTGGTCTATTTTACTTTGCCTTGGATTCATATTGGGGGAAAACAAATAGTTTTACTTGATATCTTTAATCGTGAGTTCACTTTTTTTGGAACAACCTTCTTCAGCCACGATGCACCACTTGTTTTTTATGTGTTCCTTATTTTCGTTTTAATTTTCGGTTATATAACGGCCCAGTGGGGAAGGTTGTGGTGCGGTTGGGGCTGTCCTCAAACTGTTTTTATAGACTCAGTCTATTTAAAAATTGAACGTTGGGTTGAGGGGAAACCAAGAGCTAGGAGGGAGTTGGATCTATCTCCAAATAGTTTTCAGAAATATTTGAAAAAGTCGATCAAGTGGTTTCTTTTTCTAATTGTTTCCATGCATCTGTCGCATACTTTTTTAGGTTATTTCTTAGGAGCAAGAGAATTATTCTTTATAACTCTTTCTCCTCCTACTGAAAATATGGCGAGCTTTGTTGCGATGCTAGTTTTAACTGGCATTATTATATTTGATTTTGGTTGGTTTAGAGAGCAGTTCTGCATTGTCGTTTGCCCTTATGGGAGGATGCAGTCGGTAATGATGGATGAGCATTCTCTAGTGGTGGCCTATGACAATAAGCGGGGAGAGCCTCGACGTGATCGAGGAGTAATTCCTAAAAATGAAGAGGGGCATTGCATTGATTGCTATCATTGCGTGAAAGTTTGCCCTACAGGAATAGATATTCGTCGCGGTAGCCAGCTCGAATGTATCGCATGTACTAACTGTATAGATGCTTGTGATGAAATAATGGAAAAAGTTGGCCTACCAAAGGGTCTAATTCGATATGACTCTCAAACTGAAATCGAAGGAAAGAAACGAAACTTTTGGCGTTTTCGCCCACTGATCTATTTGGTGGCAACGGTACTGGCGATAGGAGTGTTTAGCTACGGAATCTATTCAAGAGGCCAGCTTAAAGTGCAATTTATCCGCGGTTCTAATTCACCTTTTCAAGTAATTAAAAGATCTTCCGGAGAGGCAGAGATCGTCAACCACTACAAGTTATCAGTTTATTACAATGGTGTAGAGAATTACAATTTACTCTTTAGACCTAGTGCTGACTATGCTGAAAACAAATTACGAATTGTGACTCAAAAGACTCCTCATCCAATAATCAAAGGGAAAAAGCAAAAAATAAACCTATTTTTTAGGTTTAATAAATCGATACTGTTAAATGGAAGAAAGAACCTTAAGCTAAAGATTTTCGATGGCCAAAATTTTAAAGACGCAAAGTTTTTGAGAGAAGAGGAGGTTTCACTTGTTGGACCATTTTGAACATTTAAAGAATGCCTCAGTTATCGCTCTACCTTGGTTAGCATTTTTAGTAGGACTTGGCGGTAGCTTACACTGTGTAAGTATGTGTGGTGGGCTTGTCACAGCATGTACCAATAATGGGAAAGGTGTCGTCCGCTACCAATTTGGCCGCTTACTAGGATATTCCATGCTCGGTTTATTCGCCGGAACCCTTGGAAGTTTTGTAAATTTACCAGAAAAGAATATCTGGCTTCAACTGATTCCGGCAGCGCTGCTGGCTGCAATGTTTTTTTGGTGGGGATATTCAGCAATTAGAGAAAAAAAGGCCGAGCTACCAATGCCTGCTTTCTTGAGGAAGAGTTATTTTTATCTTTGGGATCTTTTTTTACCAAAAAACGAGGAACATGACATGAGACCATTTGGGGTGGGGCTTTTTTCTATATTACTCCCTTGTGGTCTATTGTATGGTGTGGTTATAGTTGCGGCATCATTCCAAGACCCACTTAAAGGGTTACTTGCGATGTTTTTTTTCTGGCTAGGTACTGTCCCCGCGATGGGCCTTGCTCCTAACTTCATGCGGGGCTTTCTTACGAGGTTAGTTTCTCTTTCTCCTCGATTCACTGGTTTGAGCTTTATTTTCTTAGGAATACTCACCATCTCTTGGCGAGTCGTAATGTTATTACAGCACACTCCTGCAGCAAGTTGTCATTAGAACACAATTTTCTTTAATCGCTCGAGTTCCTTTTTTTCTTCTTCTGGGATATTGGTTCCAGCTGATCCGGAGTAGCCAAAAATGAGGTTTTCTTCGTACTCTTTAAAGCACTTCTTAGCGTAGGGGTCTTTGCTAAATTTTGTAATGCAATCTTTTAGATAAACATCTGCAATATTAAATAGGTAATGCCGAGCGAGTTGGCGCTCTCCTTTAGATAGCCAATAAAGGTAGGCAGCAGTTCCAGTTTTATTCTTATTACCTTCTAGATAGCGAGAGATAATTCCAGACACAAACAGCAGTTTAATATTTAGCTCTTCGTAGTTATTTAACCCTCCCTCTTTCTCGATAGGTATAAGAACCTTGCTGATCATTTGGTCAATATTTAGAGGAGAGTTTTTATTGTTCTTGGACCATTTTTCACTACCCAAAACTTTGATCTGTCTAAGCCAATTACCGATTTGTTCCCTTAATATTTTTGGTAGGCCATTATGCCTCGAAACTCTCTTTAAGAATGAAGTGGCTCCATTGGGGTTACCAAAGTATTTAGTATTAATAATGAGAATCTTTTTTAGGGCAGAAGATAAAGTGGGGTCGATAAATGAGGTTTTTGGGAAAGCTGAACTCATCTTGCTTGCCTTGTCGAGTCGGTCATTTATGTCGAACTCGAAATATCTTAGAGCTTTTTTATATTTTCTAAGGACTAATAAAAAATTAGCATACTCGTATTTATTTTTAAATTTATGTGAATCATAGCGAGTCATTAAACTTGGAATCGACATGACATGTGACTCTGGTAGGTGAGAATGGCATGAGATGCATAATGATACAGTCGACTTTAACCGGTTATATGCAAAAATTTTGTGGCGTCCAAGAAAAGAGCTTGTCGTCTCGCTCATATGTTTTTGCATTACCTGTAAGGTAGGGCTAAATGAGGGAGAATTTAACTTTTTATTTTCATGTGCGTAGTGAAAGGCCTGGTTAAGGTTTATCAAGTTGGCCATAATCTTAGGTTCATTTGAGGGGTCTCTGAATTTAAACTCAGATGCCATATAGGGAATAAGCCTATTGAAGGAATTTAAAACATCCCGCATTATGTAACGAGTCGGGAGCTCTTTGGTGACGGCCTTTACCGGTTTTACGGCTTTTTTCGTTTGGGCCAACGTTGGATTCGTAATAATTAATAACCAACTTAAAAATAGCAAGTACTTCATAGGAGCTCCATTAGCTATCGAGGTCTCAAAACTAAAACATCACAGGGGCTATGCCTGAGCATATAGTCGGCAAAGGAACTATTAAATAGGCCAGCAAAACCAGTGACACCTCGGGTGGCGACAATAAGAAGGTCGGGTTTTTCTCGGTTCAAGAATTCTTTTACTTCTTCCTTTGGATTGGTCGAAAAAATGCACTTAGAGTTTACGCTAGCGATACTAGAGAGTTTCTTATCTAGAGGCGCGAGTATTTCTAACACCTCTCCCTCAATCGCAGGATATTGCTCTTCGGTAGGGTAGTAATTTATGAAGTATTCACCAGTATAAATTTGAGTTTCAAAACAATGTAAAAGCTCAACTTGAGAGTCTTTGAGTAAGTCCTGATCTACTAAGGACTCTATTGCCTTTGTTGATGCTGGATCCAGATTGGTACAGATAACAATTTTTTTCACGACTCCTCCTTACTTGGGCATGGGCAGCATTCTAAGGGGCTCCCAAGCTTTCTCCATCCCCTTGATATTATTGTCGGCTATATGACTTGAATTCACGATGAGCTGCAGTTGTTAAAAGACTGATTTAGATCAGAAAGTTCTAGTTTCCCTAACGTTTTGATAGGGATAAACTGAGACCATGATGATTCACCCCACTAGCCTTCATAGAGTTGATGCCTCTCAAGTTCAGTCTAAGCGAGACCTTTTGGCCTTTGAAGAGCCTCTCGAAATTAGACTATTACAAGGGCAGGAAGAGTTTCCTTTACTTGTGACTATGCGGACTCCTGGCCATGATCGTGAGCTCTCATTGGGGTTTTTATTTTGCGAAGGAATCATTACCAGTATGGACGACGTTTTAAATGCCGGGCCTTGTGCCACCGCTGAGAATGTCTTCAAAGTGCAGCTTCGAGATGATCTCCAGCTAGACCTGGATCAGAGTGAACGCTATGGCGTTTCCTACTCTAGTTGTGGAGTCTGTGGGAAAACCTCTCTAGAGAAATTAAAAATTGTCGCCCCTACTCAAAAGTTAAGAGGAGTTTGTCAGTCCAGCACCAAAAGAGAAACTATCTTGAAAATGTCTTCAGCGATGAGAAATGAACAGCAGGCCTTTACTCTTACTGGTGGAATACATGCCTGTGGGATTTTTGACCTCCAAGGAGAGCTTCTGTCAGTTTATGAAGATATTGGAAGGCATAACGCTCTTGATAAAGTGTTAGGGCAGGAATTTTTTAGGAGACAGACACCTTTGAGAGAAAGAATGATTTTCTTAAGCGGGCGAGCTAGTTTCGAACTCTTACAAAAAGTCGCCGTTGCAGAAGTTCCAATTGTTGTGGCCGCAGGTGCTCCATCAAACTTGGCAGTTAAGGTAGCTGAGGAATTTGGAATTACCCTGATTGGATTTCTTCGCAATGATAGCTTTAATATTTATAGCCATCCCCAAAGAGTCGACGGAGTTTTACAGTAATGACCCGTTGGAAAATGCCATTGGAAAGTGGAGAAACTCTTAAGATATCAAAAAAGAAAAAATTTGCAGGAGGGTTGCCGGCCATCGTCGAGTCATTACGTCACTCTCTGCGCCATCTAGGTACCATAAAAAGCATCCAAACATTACTAAAAATCAATCAACCAAATGGTTTTGACTGCCCTGGTTGTGCTTGGCCTGAACCAGAAAATCGCTCGATGGCCGAATTTTGTGAAAATGGCGCTAAAGCGATTGCCGAAGAGGCCACTGCCCGAATTATCGATAGGGATTTTTTTAAGGAATATTCAGTAAACGAGCTTTCCAAAAAGTCGGATTATTGGCTTGGACAACAGGGGCGAATTGCAGAACCCCTCTATTTACCTGCCGGTAAGGATTATTATCTTCCTATTGAGTGGGATAAGGCCTTCGAGTTAATTTCAAGTGAATTGAATGCCTGCGAAGATCCTAATCAGGCAGTATTTTATACTTCTGGTAGAACTTCAAATGAAGCCGCCTTTCTTTACCAGACAATGGTTCGGGCATTCGGCACAAACAATCTTCCCGATTGTTCAAATATGTGCCACGAAAGTAGTGGAGTTGCTTTAACTGAAACGATTGGAGTTGGTAAGGGAAGCGTTACGGTTAAGGATTTAGAAAATGCAGAATGTATTATCGTAATGGGGCAAAACCCAGGTACCAATCATCCTCGTATGCTTACCACATTAGAAGTCGCTAAAAAAAATGGCGCTGAAATTGTGAGTATCAATCCACTGCGCGAAGTCGGAACAGAACGTTTTCTCCATCCAAAACATCTTCATCGACTTGCTGGAAGTGGTACTTCACTTTCAACACTTCATCTACCTGTCAAAATCAATGGTGACTCGGCCCTTCTTAAAGCAATTATGAAATTACTTTTTGAAAGAGAGATTCAAAATCCAGGCAAAGTATTGGATGGGCCTTTTATAGATGAGTATACTGAAAATTTTGATCAATTTAAGCTCGATTTGGATACATATGATCTCAAATACCTGATCAGTGAATCGGGTGTTTCTCGAGGAGAAATAGAGAAATTAGTCGACCTACTGCAGTTTAAAAAGAAGATTATCATTTGTTGGGCGATGGGATTGACTCAGCATAAAAATTCTGTGAGCTGCATACAAGAGGTCGTTAACCTACTTTTAATAAAAGGTGCTATTGGAAAAGAAGGGGCTGGAGTTTGTCCAGTGAGGGGGCATTCTAATGTCCAGGGTGATAGAACAATGGGGATTTATGAAAGGCCTTCTCCAGAGTTCTCTGAAAGACTAGGTGCGGCCTTCAACTTTATCCCACCTCTAGAGAATGGTTTTAATGTAGTTGAAGCGATAAAAGAAATGCACAAGGGTAATGTAAAAGTATTCTTTGGGATGGGAGGTAATCTACTTTCTGCTGCTCCCGACACGGCCTATACTGCGGAAGCATTTTCAAAAACGAGCCTTTCGGTTTATGTATCTACTAAATTAAATAGGAATCATCTGGTAACAGGAAAGAGTTCCCTTATTTTACCTTGTCTGGCCAGAACTGAGATCGACAGGCAAAGTTCAGGAGAGCAATTTGTAACTGTTGAGAACTCAATGAGCATTGTTCATAGCTCTAAAGGCCATCTAAAGCCAAAATCAAAGCAGCTGAAAAGTGAGGTCGCAATTGTTTGTGAGCTTGCAAATAAATTACTTAGGGACAGAAATGTTTCGATTCCTTGGATATCACTTAAGAGTAATTATGACTTTATTAGAGATAAAATCGAAGAGGTGGTACCAGGTTTTAGTAATTTTAACCAAAGGATTAAAAAACCCGAGGGGTTTTATCTTCCCCATCCAGCTCGAGGTAAGCGCGAGTTTAGTACTAAGAATAAGTTAGCTCCATTTACGATTCATGGCCTGCCTAATTTTAACTTGGGACCAATGCAGCTTTTAATGATGACCATTCGGACTCATGACCAATTTAATACCACGGTCTATGGCCTGCAAGATCGTTATCGCGGTATTCATTATGGGAGGAGAGTTATTTTGATGAATCGGGATGATATGAAGAAACGTAACCTGGTTCAGGGGCAACAAGTAAATATTACGTCTTATTTTAAAGAAGAAAAAAGAAGTGTTCAGAATTTTTTTGTAGTTGAGTACGAAATTCCAGTTTCTTGCACGGCGACCTATTTTCCAGAGGCAAATCCTCTTATCGCAATTAACTCATACGCAGAGAAGTCATATACTCCTACAAGCAAGTCGATAGTTATTTCAGTGGAAGCCAATTAGGCGTAATAGGCCCAAGGGTTAGCAAAGTCATTAAATTCAATCCAGACTCGGTAAAATGTTTTTTCTTTAAATTTTTCAAATAGCGCAATATGTTTGATCCGACCGTAAGTATTATCTCCGACCATATGCTGAATTTCTTTGGGTAATTTAAGATCTATTTCATCACCTTTTTCAAATAAATCTGGTTCCAAAATATCAATTAAAATGGCAATTCCCTTGCCCGAAAAATCTACGATTGGGCGGTTATAATTTTTGCCTGAGCGTCCTACAGGGGTGAATTTTAAAAATTTTGCACCTAATTTTTTGCGCTGATTACCAAAAAAGTTCCGCTCTTCATCTCTAAGGTCTCGCGAAATTAGTTGATGGGGAAACTCAATATGTAACAGACCATTTTTATTTGAAACTACTTTGGAATAAAAGAATAGATTTTTGTAATTTGATTTGAATTCAACTACGGTGCCAGCAGCAATGGTGACATAGCTAGCAGATTTAATAGAAAGAGTTTCGCTAGAAGGGTCGACTAATGAGCAGTGAATTTTTTGATCCCGCCACTCAAATGATAGGCATTCTCTATGGCGAAATAAGTGCTCAAGAACACTTTCAATTATGGACGCCTTCTCAATTCGTTTTAGCTCTTTCATGGCCTTTCTCCTGCTCTATAATATGCAGGTGGCATGCCATAAATATGACTCTAACTAGTTGTAATTATGGGGAAGATTGTAGAGTTTTATAAAAGCGTCTAGAGTTTAGACAGGTCTGTAAAAATTCCAGCCCCAGTACATTTACGGGCCTAGTTAATGAGAGGAAAGTCGCCAAAATCGCCGAGACCGGCCATGGGGTCGAGCGCTTTTTCCAGCCATGAACGCCAAGGGTTTTGATGTCCATTGGTAAATTGCGAACGATAAAATATAGATTGTTCGAATTCCTTGATCCTATGGTCAAATATTCCTTTGCTACTGGGAATCCAGATCGAGAGGCCCTTGAAGAAGCCTAGCAGGTAGTTACTTGTCTGAACAGGCCCCTGATCTACGTAATTGGAGCCATAAGCATAGCTCATCATGGTTTGACTAATACCATCCATGACAACGTCTATATGCCGATCTAGAGCGTGGGCCTTAGCGGATTGCAGTCCAAGTCCCATTTTTTCTTCGTAAAGTAACTTTTTTAAGGTACCTAGGAAAATACCAATATCCCTAGTTTCTCCTTGAAAGGTCGGGGAGTTTTCTAGTAGGAAGCCCATTTCTAATACTCTAAGCGGCTCTTCATCTAAATACGATTCAAGTTTATAGCCAAGTTGCATAATCTTCGGCAGTAGATTATTTCTAAGTTGCCAAGTCGATAATGTAGAGGCAGTGAATGTCTCGTAGGCCTTAGGATCAACTTTCCCTTGGTAACCTTCCTTAAATGAGGAGTCCGCCAAATTTGGCAGCTGCTTCACCAATTGAAAGGCAGAGGGGGGCGATTCTTGGTTTATGGCATCTAGAATTTTTCTATAGGGGAGACCCAGGTAGTTTTGAATTTGCGTTGATCCCACGATATATTCAGAGGAATTTCTAAGCTCAATACCTACTTCGATAGATTGCATTAGGCAGGCGTCCATAGCAATAATATCTATTTTCTTTCCACCTTTTCCCCAGAAGTATTCGTTACTTTCTTCAAAAATTTTTGAGAGAGTAGGAAGATCTAAAAAAGTGTAATCTGAAAAATCAAATGCTATCCCCCCAAAAACTTTGTCTATAGGGTATTTCGTCGGAATTTTATCGAAGGTATTTCCTAAACTAATTTCTGAAGAATTTAAGTAATTAGAAGAACTATTCCTAGGAGGTGCTTCTCTCTTGAAGCTTTTTTCGAAATGTTTTCCGATATATCCCTCTCCATGGCCCCAGATAACAACCATGATGTTTTCAGAAGGATATTGTCTTCGGCCCCAACGTAAAAATCTCTCAAATCGAAATTTAGCATTTCTAAGTGATCCTCTACCTGTTTCTTTATATAATTTAACAATTGGGGAATCGATGTCAGATTCCTTCTTCATCTTGAAATCATCGACGGTCAATGTAGAGTCATATTCTTTATTAGTTTGAAAAAGGTGAAGTCTTCTAACTCCACTCCTATTAAAGGTATCAAGTTCAACTACAATATCTGCATCTTTTGTAGAGGCTCCGAGATTTAATTCAGATTTTATTTTTCTCTCCATTTCATAAACATCCCATAGAGAATAGGGGGAGAGGTCATTGTCGCCTGCCATATATACTAAAACCGTCCAATCTTTGTAACAGAGATGGCGCTTTACTTCTTTGGCATAATCTTTGTAACCCTCATTTCCATTTTCAGTTTTGAGGGAGTCATTCTTGAAATCGTAATTACGATACTTCTTGGAATTTTTGCAGTGCTTTTTTGGAAATTTTTTTTCGAAATATGGAAGGCGGCCTTCGTTTCCAAAGGCCGTCCCCATATTTATAAAAAAGAAAATAATACTTAATAATACTTTTAAAGTTTTCATGTTTTAGTTTTTAACAGCTCTTGATCTTTCGATTAGACCATCAATAACTTTCTCAAGAGGAAGTCCTTCACGAGATGCGTAAGGAGCAACACGCTTCCAAAGAAAAGGAAGGGCCTTCCCGTCACGCCACTGACCTTTAACATAGTCATCAACTCTAGATCGGGCTTTTCCTTCAGGAGTAGGAGTCCATAAGAAGTCAGGATGGGCATTTGAATACCATTCACCGCCAATAATATTTCCTCGGTAGTCAACTTCAAGGTCGTAACGGTAAGTTACACCAGCGACGTAGTCTTCATCTTCGCTATTTGTGGTTGATTGGCTAGGAGAAGTTTCAGCAATGTACTGAACATACATTTCAACGCCAACAATATAAGTAGCTTTTGAATCACGGTAAGACTTGAATTTATCTTTGGTATAATCGGCGACTCGTACCTTTGCATCTTGCCATTTTTCACTAGTCTTAGAGGTCTGAACGTTAAAATAACGGGCCTTGTATGAATAAACAGGTTGATTCCATACTTCGTAATCATAAGTGGCGTCTATTATAAATGACCGATCAGAAACTCCAATTTGGTTAACTACTGATTTATGCCAAGTACCAGGATTTGTATCGAAACAATCTTGATCTAAGATACGTCCGTTCTCATCTTTCTTTGGATCTTTAGTATTACATCGTCCACCGACAAAGCGACTATAAGTACGAGCTTTTGCCCATAGAAGTGAGGCCAGTCCTTTTATATCTGCCGGGTAAAAACGCAATTCTGTTTTTCCGTCTGCAGCGATTACATCGGCAACGCCAGTAGGCCTTTCGAGCATGTAGGCAGCTGGTGCCCAACCATGACAAATACCCATCCAGGTTTCAACTTTTCCAGATCTTTCGTAATAACCTTGACCCTCTGTCCACATTTTATTGGTAAGGGTGAAGTTTGCATCACCTACAAGAATGTCATATTTTTCTGAAGGTGAAAGGAAATTGATATCTTCTGCAGCTAAGTATTCTTTAGTAGGATTTGCTACTACATAGTCCTTATGCTCTTTCCAATCATGTCCTTCATTTTTTGAATCTTCACCGTAACGATACCCTAAGACTCCTCTTGCGATCGCCCAATAATCGTCAGACCAAGGACGAACCGAAAGCTTCGCTGATTGAAGTTCTTTTTGATCCATTTCACTAAGGTTTCTGATATGTCTTTTTCCTGAGTCGACAAGATTTTCGGCCAAGTCATTAGACTCGAAACCGGCTCGGCCAGTGATGTCTCCAACACAGAGTTTTTTGCCGTCTTCTAGCTTACAGATATCTTTACGAGTCTGATCTTTTCCTTCAACAAACTTGTTTCCCTCTAGGGAGGCTTCGTCGAATGGCTTACTTTGTTTTTTGTTTAGTTGCTCAGTCTTAGGAGGAAGTTGGTCCATAACTTGAGCTGGATTCTGATGGAATTCTTCAAGAAATGAGCCTAGGTCAGGTTTTTGGTATTTGTCTGCATTAGCGGTGAGTGAGAAAACGAGAGTGGCCGATAGGGCCAGAGTCTTCAAATGGATGGTGTTCATAATTCCTTCTCCAAAAGGTTGTGGGGTGATTAAATTACTTCTAATTAGCTTTCGCTTAGGTAAGTACACCCAAAAGAAGGTGGTAGGCGTGATATCCAGCTGCCTTGTAATTGTTATAGAGAAGGAGCTCATTTTTCGGAGCTCCTGATGTAAGAAAATACTCACTAACTAGAGTTAAGTGTCGGGATTTAAAGGATTTATCAGGTAGGGATAGAATGTTGGATATTATTTAGAAGTTTTGAGTTTCTTAAGTTCCTGCCAAACATTTTGGGCCATAATTTTATATCCCAGTGGAGTAGGGTGCTCGTCATCCTCTAGGTATTTCTTTCGATTCTTTTCATCCATTAGCAATTGAAATTTTTTGTGGTTATCGACAAATGGTAGCTTATTTTTCTTTGCCAATAACTCTAGATCTGAGTTGGCCTCCATCCAATTGCCGGGATAATTTTGGACGATAATAGGGATATTTTTTTCCAACAAAAAATCAATTATTTTTTGCAAGTTTTTTTTACGATTCTTATTCACCTGTTTTCTAAATTGATCTTTATTTTTAAAAAGTGGGAAATATCTTTTAAAATTCAGGCTATTTTTTATATTTGGATCATGTAAAACTGCGTCGTCAAAGACTTTGATAATTTCTGAAGCCTTCACCTGGCTTTGAAAATCAAATGAAACCGACATATCGTAGAATATACTTGATTCCTCATAAGAGAATGCCACGGGGAAATCTTTCAAAACTTTTAATAAAAATTGAATGGCCTCGCGATTTTGCCCTTGGTGAAGATAGTTTGTGTAGACTGCTCCTATGAGCTCCGAGTCCTCAAGCAAAATATAAAAGTAGCGTAGAGGATCATCGCCTTGGTAATCAAAGTTTACGCTTTTCGCAAAATCTTCATCCAGTGTTGCGATAACTTCTCTTGCTTGCTTGTACCAGCCATTTTTAAATAAATTGGCAATTCTTTTGACCTGATCATAATTTTGCATCAATAGTGGGATATCAGATTTTCCGCCTGAATAATTTGGATAAAATGGTCGGTCAGATTCCTTTTTAAATTTCCAATTAAGCCAAATTCCCCTGGCCATTTTAAAGACTCTGAAATGACTAATTAGACTCCAAAGCTTAATTTTTTTATTGGAGTCTACTTCTTTATCTAGTCCTATTGGATTGAACCGGTCCGCCTCTCCACTTAATAAAATTACCACATCTGGATTATAGGTATCGAAGTTGTCTATTATTTGATTAAGGGTTCTATAGCTATTGTATTCGCAAATTCCAAAGTTTAGGATGTTGAACTTATTTTTTAAGGGAGATTTTTGTTGAATATTAAAAAGCTGAAACGGGTAAGTATCTCTGAGATGAACATTCCCACCATTTGTTGAGCTGTCCCCTAGGGTAACAACTCTGTATTGAAAATCGGGTTCTTTTTCAATTAAGTATTCTTCTCTTTCATATTTTAGTTTTTCTTGCAAGAAGCCTGCTTCTCGGGATGAGAGCATTTGCCATCCAAGTAACCTCATCCCTAATTCCAATACAATGAGGCTTCCAACAAGGGATATATTGAATAAACCGAACTTAATTACCCAGGTATTTTTCATCGTGTCTTTTCCTAAACACTATTTTATCTCATAATGGATAAGATTATAAGCCAAGAGACAATTATTGGAGAAGAAATGAGTCCTATTGCCAAGTTAATGAACCAAGTGTTTTTTGAAATTAAGCCCGGGGCCAGTATCCTCGATGCCGCCCGTATGATGGACGAAAAGATTGTCGGACTATTGCTGGTTCGTGATGGTGAAAAATTGGAAGGAGTAATTTCTGAACGAGATATTATAAAAAAAATCGTGGCCAAGAATAAAAGTCATGAGGGTCTTTTAGTGAAAGATTATATGACTGACAAAGTTATAACCGTTGAAATCGACCTCGAAGTAGTAGAGGCCTGGAAAATTATGAAATCAAATAATTTTCGTCATCTGGTGGTTGTTGATCCCGCAGGGCAATTGCCAGTAGGAGTTGTGAGCATTAAAGACATACTTGAGTACTTGGCCTTGGACCATGAGGTAAGTAAAATTCTTGAAGGCCTAGAGCATCGGCTCGATTAGACTTTCCTCAATTTCAATTTAATGAAATAATAAGCGAATGGAAAAATCCCTTTTATTGAAAAAGTCACTATTGGCAATTGGACTGATCAGCCTGATCGGAATGTTTTTTTATCAACAGTCTCACGATGAGCCGATTGCAGCGATGGCCTGTGTTGGGGGCGTCGTGGCCATTTGGTGGATTTTCGAAGTTCTTCCTCTCGGCATCACCGCACTACTGCCGCTCGCTGCTTATCCTCTACTTGGAATAGCCGCTACAAAAGAGATTGCCCCTATCTATATGAGTTCGGTGCTTCTGCTATTTATTGGTGGCTTTATGGTAGCGATTGCAATGCAGCGCTGGAATCTTCATAGACGTATCGCACTTAATATTATTTCTCTCTTTGGTTCAGCTCCACCGCGCTTATTAGCTGGCTTTATGATGGCCACTGGTTTTTTATCAATGTGGATTTCAAATACTGCCGCTACAGTTATGATGGTCTCGATCGGACTAGCAGTCATTGCAAGTTATGAAGAAATAGAAGGAGAGGGGGAGAATTCTCGAGTATTCGCCTCTACCATAATGATGGGAATAGCTTATTCTGCAACTATTGGTGGAATAGCCACATTAATAGGCACGCCTCCTAATCTTGCTCTGACTCGTATCTATGCCATGTCTTTTCCTCATGCCAGCGAAATTAGCTTTGGTAAATGGGTCGCCTTTGGAATTCCTATTTCTTTGGTAATGGTGGTAGTGGCATGGTCATGCTTAGTCTTTATTCATATGCGTGGGAAAAAAATTAATGCACTCGCTGACAATGTGATAGAGGAAGAAAAAAATAAACTAGGGCCGCTTAGCTATGAGGAAAAATGTGTTGGTATAGTTTTTATATCGATGGCATTATTTTGGATTTTCAGAAAAGACCTTAATCTTGGCTTCTTGGTAGTTCCGGGTTGGTCAAATTTACTTGCTGACTCTAAGTTGGTAGACGATAGCACTGTCGCAATATTTATGGCCTTGATTTTATTTATGATCCCGGCCAAAAATAAAGACAATGATGGGGAGACTGGTCGAGTTTTAAATGGCCGGGCAATCCGTGATATTCCTTGGGAGACAATTTTACTTTTTGGTGGGGGATTCGCCCTGGCAAAAGGCATTCAGATGAGCGGACTTTCACTATATATTGGTTCTAAGTTTCAAGCTTTAGAAAATGTCCCGATCGCCGTGACAGTATTTTCTTTAACAGGTGGTATGAGCTTCTTGACGGAACTTACTTCAAATATGGCCTCTACCGAAATGTTATTACCAATTCTCGCCTCAATTGCTAAAGCAGCAAATCTTAACCCACTGTCATTAATGGTTCCTGCCACCCTTGCCGCCAGTTGCGCCTTTATGTTGCCTGCGGCAACCGCCCCTAATGCAATAATTTTTGGGTCTAGAAAAGTTAAGATTGGAGAGATGGTAAAAGTGGGGTTTATTATAAATACCATTAGTATTATAATAATCGGCCTATTTAGCCTCTTTGTGATTCCTCATATTCTGAGTTAAAAGTCTCTACAGGTCTGTCCTAGAGGGCATTGATTATCTTCGTGACGGTTGATACTTTTATAGAGCATAATCCTTCCATCTAAACTCTCAACTCCAAAACCACAATTAGTTACGATTTTAGTAGCGGGCAGGAAAAAATCTTCTGCGTAATATACTGCTTTAATTTTAGATTTAAATTCATCGAGTAATTTTACTGTGACTTTAGTCAATTTATTTTGGAAGTTTTTAGTTATACCAGTTGCACCATCTGCATAAGTAGCAAACATACATTTAGCAATCTTATCACTTTGAAGTTTTGTGAGAGTACTAATTTCTGCGGTCTTTGGATGTGTTTCCATCATATCTTTTTTATTTTGAAAGTAACCGTATTCTACGTGGTAATCCGAAAAAGATCCTCGATTTTTATAAAGATCATGGGTTGTATAATAAATTATTTTTAATATATTTTGACCATCAAGAAAATCTTTTCGAGCTTTTTCTAAAATTCTCTTTGAAAACTCGTCTCGAAGCTCATGGTCAAATTCTTCCCGAATTATTTGAAGGTGACTGTAAGGAGTCGTTGGGATTTCTCCTCCGGTAATTAAGAAAGTACCAAGGGTATTAGCGAAAGTTTCATTCCTTTGGAAACGGCCTTTAAAAATATGATGAGGAATTTCTTGAGCGATTACTCTTGCCAAGGTTTCGGCGTTATATTTAATGGCCTGCTTAGAAAAGTAGATTGCACCACCCTTTTTATATTCAGTCATCGCCCCGTTTGAGACTAATTTAGTGTAATCTCCAGGAAATCTGTTAAATCCTACAGCAAACAATTTTGGTATATAGAAGAATAGATCTAACTTTTGCATTTGATCAAGGTCGCTTATAAATGAATCTTTGAAGTTTTTATGAAAGGGGGACTCTTGTACTTTTTTGCGAAGTAACTTAATTGCATCGCTGATTACTTGGCGCTTTGGAAAATGAATGGCCTTTACAAATTTGGGGTCACCTCCACCACTGGTCCAGTTTGCGCTAGCGTTTGCAAATATTAAAATACTAATTAGAAAGATAAATCTCTTCATGATTCCCCCAGAAACTTCTATCAGTTCCGTTGCATGTCCTCAAGACTATGAAAAAAAGGATAGGGGGTAAATTTAATATTTATTAATCGAGGACAAATGGTATATAAATAGTTAACATATGGAGAAATATTGAATATTTACAACGAGTTAGACTATAGGCAAATTCTCAAAAAACTAGTTGAGAATCGAAAAAAAATCGATTCTTCGGTTAATTTTCAGAATATGGCCTCTTCCTGCAGGATTCAAAAGGCCTACCTCTCGCAAGTTATAAAAGGTGTCCGGGACTTGAACCAAGATCAGTTGTATATGGCCTGCCAGTATCTCAACTTAGATAGCGATGAGAAAAAATTCCTTGTGATGTTATTAGAGTATTCCCGTTGTGGTTTGGAAGAACGTAAGAAAGAAATATTAAAAAAAATAAAACTATTTCAAAAAGATAAAAGAAAAACGTCTTCTCATATCGATGTTAACGAGATGAATGAGAGGAAAGTGAATAGAGAAGATTACTTTTTAGATCCACTAAATCAAATAATTCATATGTGCCTTTCGATCCCTGAATTTAAGGTGAATCCCAAATTGATTTCGAAAAATTTATTCTTGCCCAGAGAAAAAGTCCTTTCCAGTTTAAAAAAATTAGAAAGCATGGGAATTATAGAATTTTCAGAGAATGGCATACTCGATAAAGAAGTAGACCTACACCTCCCGCAAGATTCTCCAATATTTGATGCTTGGAGAAGCCAGTTAAATACACTTTCGTTAAATAGAATTAAAAAATTAAAAGATAGCAAAACGTATAACTTCTCGGCCATATTCGGGAGTAATGAGAAAATTCGAAAAGAAATACATACTCATTTTTTAGAATTTTTGAATAAAACTAAAGAGCTAGTGACGGATTCTGAAGTGGAAGAAGTTTTTCAGGTAAATTTCGATCTTTTTAGCTGGACTGAGACTCAATAGCTTTTGATAAGGGACGCTATCTCTAGCGCCCCCTAAATCTCTTTTAAATTAGCTATAGTGCTTCACACTTTAGTGTTCTTGTATTGAAATGGAATTTAAACTTTTTTCCTCTATGCTTATTTAAAAACTTACAACCCTTTTTCGTTGTGTAGCTCTTTGAGCAGCCGGAACATTTCCCTTTTTTAGTCATTCCATTACAGCAATAGCCATTATTGCTTTTAGGAGTTGTTCTAAAAAAATCTAGAGCAGGAAAAAAATCTTCTAGAGGGTGGTTTATATAACCCTCTTCGGTAGTTTCAAATAAGGGACCATCAAACAGAGGACCAGAGTTTGCGACTTTGGTGGTTAGCGTGGCATTGACTTTTATAGTGGCATCACCTCGACTAAGCGTCTTAACTTTTAACTTCTGGTAATTTTGTATTGAATCAAAGGCCAGTTCTTTTTCCTTAACATTAATCCCAGAGATGGAGATTTTGTTAAAGTCGCCCTTTACCTCTACTAGGAACTTGGCTTTCCGTAGTAGGCTACCTGACTTTTTCTCTATTGTTACAACAGGTTTTTTCAAATTGATATGACCTTTAAAGCTAGTCTGAAAAATACTTCCATCGATAGATGTTAAGATGACTTTTCCAATGAACTTTTCTTTATCGCTATATCCTGAGTAGTGGCCAATGATAACTCCTTCTTCTGAATAGAAGGAAGTTGGTACTTTCTCGCCGTTGACAAGAACTTCTAATTTAGAAAAAGCAGAGTATTCAAACTGTGACTCAATTCCAAAGATAAGAGGAATCACATCGCTGTTTGAAAAGGGTACTGAAATTTTTTCAGATAGATAGTTGGGAACTACTAGCTTTGCCGTTACTTCTTGGCCCTCCAGCTCTGCCTTTTTCCAATCGTTTTGAATTTCTGTGATGCTACTTTGTTGGATCAATTGCTCGGCTTCTACTTCTTCCCAAGATTCTTCAACACTTAAGCCCATCTCTTCACAATTTTCGTAGCAATTCTGGTAATCTCTCTGTCTGTTAAGATAGCGCTTAAATAGCTTTTGAAGTTTTCCGAGTCCTCGGCCTACTAGATAAATCCCTCCCGATGCGAGGAGAATGGCGGGGAGCTTCCTGGTTAGACTATGGAAACGACTTTCGCTTTGTTGAAGAGAAAGTTCAGCTTCAACTATTTGTGAACGAAGTTCTACGCAAATCTCGGTAGGTTCTTCGCTATTTTCTATACATCCAGCATGGTCAAAATCTCTCTGATTACTTGAAACATCACTCATTCCATCGATTACGTCTCTATTAGTGGAGGAGATCTCATCCATATCAATTGTCCCCAAGTTTCTTAAGTCGGTTGAGGACTGAGTCTCTCCTTGGCGTCGTTCTTCAATTTCTTTTTGTAATTTTTCCTTTGCCGCCTTCCTGGCGATTCTCTTTTTTCGCTTCCAATTATCTCTTTCTGGATTTCGTTGAGGTTTTGCAGGATGTTCATAGAGGTCATCTTCAAATTCGGATTCCTCTAAATTTTTCCCAATTTCTAAGGCAACCTTCTTAAGTTTCTCTTTAACAAGATTCTTTGCTTCTTTTCCCTTTGCCTTTCGCAAATCTTTCTTAAGCTCCTTACGGGCCTTCTTTAAAGTCTTAACTCGAGCCTTTGAACGTTCTTGTATGCTTTTTTTGGTTCCACTTGTGTTGTAGCCGGAAGAAACACCGTATTCTTTCCCATCCCCCGTGTCATAGCTGTTGCCAGCGCCAGTAACCACGCTATCAGCAATGGCAGTAGCGCATAGGAAGTTTAAAATCATTAATAGTGATAAAAATTTTTGCAGATAGGTTTTCATAGATCCTCCAGGTAGTTGCGAAAGTCATTCTCGCGGTTGAACCCAATTTAAAAGGGAGCACTAGGAAAGTAAATTTAATATAAATTAAAAAATGTCTAATAGTTTACTTAAAGTTAACCGCTCCTCCAAGGCGCGTTAATGACTTATTTTGCATGAGCGCTATACTCTAGCCATGGCAAATATCAAGCAATCCAAAGTCTATGACGCAGTCGTAATCGGTTCAGGAGTTTCAGGATCATTCTTGGCGCTAGAGTTAGTAAAATCAGGTATGGAGGTCCTTCTACTTGAAGCAGGAGAATTTTTCTCTCGCAGTAATTTCCCGCAAAAAGAAATTGATGCCAATTCAAAACTTTATTGGGGCGGTGGTATTGAATTTAATACCGATGCCAATATCGCCTTATTGCGACCGAAAGTAGTTGGCGGCGGCTCGATTGTAAATCAGGCCTTATTGGATCGTTTTGATGACGATGCACTTTCATCCTGGAAATCCCAGAGTGGAGTGTCTTTTTTCGAGTCAGGGAAGCTAGATAAGTATTATGCAGCCGCAGAGGCCGAACTCAATATAGAAACTATTCCGGAAAAGTATAGAAACGAAAATGGTAAAATTTTTGCTGAAGGCTTTAAGGCAAACGGTTACCAATATGCCCCTCTGACCCGTGCCCAAAAGAATTGCAGATTTGAGGAGGGGAATGATTGCATCGAGTGTCTCTCTGGTTGTCGCGCCGATAGTAAGCAATCAATGCTAATCACCACTTTAAAAGCCGCCTTAGGAAAAGGGCTGCATATAAAATCGCTTTTTGAAGTGGGCAAGATTGAAAATAATGGGGAAGAAGTCAAAATACACGGTCTTTATTTAAAAAAATACCGGGAAACTTTTAAGGCCAGAAAATTAATCTTAGCAGCAGGAGCAATAGGCAATACGAAACTCTTACTAAGTTCAGGATTTAAGAAAAAGCTTCCTGCTTTAGGGCGTAATTTTTTTACCCACCCCCAGTTTATGGTACTAGCACTTTTTAACCGCGAAATTTCGGCCCATAAGGGACCGTTCCAATCTCTTAAATCGGCAGATCCAAATTTTCGAAAAAAGGGATTTAAGCTCGAAAACGTTTTTGGTCCTCCTGTTGCAATATCTATGTTATTGCAGGGATTCGGTAGTGAACATATGCGCTTTATGAAACGGCTTTCGCAAATGGCCTGTATTGAAGTCGCTATACGCGACACCAATCCTGGAATAATTAGTCTTGATAAAAAAGGTAAAGTTAGGATTGATAAAAAACTCAATGATGAAGATCGAAAAAGAAAAGCGGCAGGGGTAGAGGCAATTCAAAATATTTTTTCTTCCCAAGGAGCGGAAGAGGTCTTTGAAGGCCGATTACCTATAGGGCTGCATTTGATGGGTGGTTTAGGCATAGGTGAAAATAGTGAAACGAGTGTGGTTAATCCTGAATTTCAAATTCACTGTCAAAGAAATATATTTGTAGCGGATTCAAGTATTTTTCCAAATGCACCAGGTATCAATCCAAGTCTGACTATCATGGCCCTTAGTATAAAAGCGGCACAAGAGATTTTAAGAGGCTAAAATGGCAACAAAATATTTAAACGATAGACAATTATCAGGTCTCAAAAAACTAGGTGACATAATTCTTCCTGGGGACTCGGAGCTTCCAGCTTTTTCAAAGACGGGATTCGAATTACATGTCGATCGAATCTGCAAGTATATGAATCAAGATGACCTCGAGGGTATTGAGCTCTTGTTAAGTATCTTTTCTTGGCTTCCCTCTTTGGCAATTCGTATTTTATTGAAGATTGCCCAAAAACCTAGGGGAGAAGGATCACTTGCCGCCCTTTTTCGCCAGCTAGATATTGGGCTTAAGGGAATAATTTTTACGCTCTACTATTCTAATCTTGAAACAGCTAACGAAAAGGCTAAAAATATACATTCCGTAATAGGTTGGGATTCCCAGATCGCGTCTTATCCCGAGGAGGATGAAATGTTTGAAAAAACTGACCAGTTTAGACTTCAAGGTCAAATGGGAGACTCTTCTGAAGCCGTCATGAGTCGAGCAGTCTTATCTCAGCCCGCAGTGAGAGAGTTAACGGTAAAAAGGCGATTGCATTACATTAAAAATTTGCGGCGATACATTTTAAGGAATCGAGAAAAAATTACCGACCTAATTCAAAAAGAAGCTCAGAAAACTAAAACGGATATTCTTGTTTCTGAAATATTTGGAGTGCTTGATCATCTGGCATTTTTAGAAAAATTCTCGGAAAGAATATTGAAAGATGAAAAAGTACATACTCCAGTGGCCCTATTAGGGAAGAAGTCGCGAATATATTATGAACCACTGGGGACAGTATTGATTATATCACCTTGGAACTATCCATTTTATCAGGCGATCGTTCCGATAACTTCGGCCTTCGTGACAGGTAATACGGTTGTCTATAAGCCTTCTGAAATTACTCCGTTGGAAGGGTTATTGGAAGAAATTTTTACTGCCTGTGGCTTTGAAAAAGAATGGGTTCAGGTTTGCTACGGAGATGGGAAGGTAGGGGCTGAACTAATCGACCTCCGTCCCGAAAAAATATTTTTCACAGGAAGCGTTGCTACTGGGAAGAAAATTATGACCCAGGCTGCAAAACAGCTAATTCCAGTTGAGCTTGAACTCGGTGGCAAGGACCCTGCAATTGTTTTTGAAGACGCTTCACTGGAAAGGGCAGTTAGAGGTTGCTTATGGGGAGCTCTTACTAATAGTGGGCAATCATGCACAAGCGTAGAGCAAGTTTTTATTCAAGAGAGTATTTTTTTAGAATTCAAAAAAATGTTGTTGAAGGAAGTTAAAAAAATTAGACAAAGTAATTGCGATAATGGGGCTGTCGAAATAGGCCATATGACTTCTCCTATGCAAATCAAAATCGTCGCAGATCACCTAGAAGATGCTCTGGCAAAAGGTGCCAATTTACTTCACGGGGATTCCTGGGATCGAAAATCAGCGGCGATTCCCCCCTTGGTTTTAGATAATATTACTGAAGAAATGAAAATTTACCGTGACGAGACCTTCGGTCCTATTATCCCACTCATTAGTTTTATTAGTGAGCGAGAGGTGGTGGATCGATGTAACCGTAGTCAATTTGGATTAAGCGCTAGTGTTTGGTCTAAAGACCTTAAACGATGTGATAGGGTTGCCCGCTCTTTGATTACAGGCAATGTTTCAATAAATAATGTGATGCTGACCGAGGGGAATCCAGCGCTACCTTTTGGTGGAGTCAAAAATTCAGGAATTGGGCGTTACAAAGGCGCGGCTGGATTGCACGGATTTTGTAATCAGAAATCAATTTTAATCGATGGGCATTCAGAAAAGTGCGAAGTTAATTGGTACCCCTACACCCAGAAGAAATACAGCGGTTTTGATAAGATGATGGAGGCCCTTTTTAGTCCAGGAATTCTAAATTTTATAAAATTTGCGTTAATAGGCATGAAATTGGAGTCCTATAGCGACAAGGCAGCTAAGAAGAAAAAGGTCCCGACACCCTAAAAAGGCCCATATATATTGCGAATTTCAGCTACTTCCGTTTATATGGGGGGAGATAATCCCTTGAAATTTGAGCCTTTAAAGCCGATCAGTACAATGGAGCATTGGAGACATTGTATGAAGGCATTCAGGGTCGAGAAAAAAGAGCACGAAATTTACGATATATTGATTCGTCTTCACAGCGATAAAGTCCCCGTTATGGTATGGCAGAAAACTGGAGAGAAAAGGGTTATTCGTAAAACTTATATCCTAAGTATCGACGTAGCTAAGGACTATTTTTTATTGGCCCCTTTTGAAGACGAATGTTTTATGGATTTCAAGGGAGAGTCGACTTTTTATATCCATGGCGAAGAGAGAAGTATTCTTTTTAAACAAGAGAATGTTAAATTCAGCCAAGATCGAATTCTTCTAGGTATTCCTAAGCAGCTTCGATTACATGACTATCGGGTTAACGATCGGGCTCATTTCAATTGTTTTGATAGTACCTTTAAGGTTACCTTAATGAAAAAAGTTGGAAAAATTGGGGGAGTCAAAAAATTAAGCTTCCCTTTAATTGATCTTTCAATGGGTGGGCTGGCAATTCACGTTCCCCAAGTTCAAGCAAAATATTTTTTTATTGGAGATCAGGTCACACTTGAAGACCTATTCGGAATTAAGTCTAAGAAATCTATTACCGGAAAAATTTATTATGTTAATCCATATGATTATTTTGAGAATGGGCGTTATCGCAAAAATTTTCGTGTAGGGGTGGTCTTCGATGGTTTATTGCCTCTTGCGGTGGTTAATGAACTTCAAAAAAATCTTGATCAAGATTAACTATTGTTTTCCGCTTCTGGGTCCCTTACCATTGAATAACGGAATAAATTGAGCTTGGAGCCTGATATTATGTTGCTGGAAATTAACTCCTCAAAAGACGGTAAAGTACTTTTGAATACTGAAAATCTGCTATCCGTTGAGCCAACAAAAACTGGGGTTCAATTTCGCCTAATAGGAGACATATTGATAGATTCTCACGATTCCTACGAGAGAGTTAAGTCTAAACTTGGGATAATTAATACAGTTGAACCGAAAGAAGATTACATGCTTGAAAGCGGTTTCCGAACTTTCAATTTAAGAGAGGTTTAGGTATCGCGATGATTGAAGAAAATCCAACTCCAAATGAAGAAAATAAGGAACGACAAGGAATGAAATATTTCTTACTCGTTCTGGGACTGCTACTCGTGATCATTGGTGGCCTGGTTGGATTTAGCCGTTATCAAAAATACCAACGCCTGGCCCAAAGCTGTTTGGACGGCAATACTGCCCAATGTTTAAAACTAGGAAGAGAAAACTTTGATAAGAAAAACTACGCAGAGTCGACTCAGTTTTTTGAAGCGGCTTGCTATAATAAACTAGGAGTGGCTTGTTTTTATTTAGGGCTGGCGTTCGAGAGAATCAAAAAAATTGAAGATGCAAAGGTTGCCTATTTGAATGCTTGTGATCTCGATTTTTCTTTTGGCTGCACAGTCTACGCTCCTTTTGCAAAAAGAAATGAATGGGAACTCTATTATAGTCGTTCATGTGAACTTCAAGACCCTGTTGGTTGTTCGATACTTGGGTCGCTCTATAGTCAAGACAAAGAAATTGCTGTGAAATATTACAAGAAAGCATGTGATTTGCATCTCCTGCCGACCCATAAAGATGATTTTAGTCAGATCGCCTCTATGCATGGTTGCGTACTTTATGGGATCTATTCTAAGAAAGAAACTTTCTCTAAACCAGGGCTGAGTTTTTTGGAAAAAAAATGCCAAGGGAAAACCCCTGAAGCCTGTTACAACTTAGCCTGTATTTATTCTCTTAAAAAAGAAGATAAGAAGGCGCTCGATTACCTACAGCAGTT
>JABGVH010000212.1 GCA_018646195.1 Halobacteriovoraceae bacterium | reverse complement strand
TAAACCGGGAACTTAACCTTAGGCGTATGGAGCGATACTTGGTGATGGTCAGAGACGGTGGCATAAGACCAGTCTTAGTACTTTCAAAGTCGGACTTAATTTCGAGTGAGGAGCGCCAGGAACTTCTGCAAGAAGTCCAGATAGTGGCTGGAGAAGTACCAGTCCATGTGACTAGTATGAAACGCCCCTGGAGTATGGAGGTGCTTAAGAAGTACCTTCTGCCGGGGCATACCTTGGCCTTAATTGGATCTTCAGGAGTTGGAAAATCGACCTTAACGAATTTCTTCCTAGGTCAGCAGCTGCAAGATACCGGAGGAATTCGAGATGACGACGATAGAGGGAAGCATACCACCACCAGTCGGACCCTTTTTCCATTAGAGAATGGTTCCTTCTTGTTAGATACTCCAGGCATTAGAGAGATCCAGCTCTGGAGTGGGTCGGAAGGACTTGACGATACCTTTTCTGATATTTTGACGGCCATGAGTCAATGCCGATTTTCAGATTGCTGTCATGATGCCGAACCGGGCTGCTCATTGCGAGAAGCGCTGGAATCAGGAGAGATTGAAGAGGACCGCTATAACAGTTACTTAAAATTAAGACGGGAGCAAGCATTTATGGAAATGAGAAAAAATGCCCGCTCCCAACGGAGGGAAAAAGAGATTTGGAAACAGCGATCAAAAGAATCCCGTCGTGGTAGGAAAATTTATCGCCGGTAACTTTCCATTTTAATATTTAACTCTACCTCTGCTAGCTGGATTTTTTTTATGAGCTTTTTTCTTTGTTCAAGGCTTAGGTCGGGACTTTGGAGTGCTTCTCTAAAGTTCCCGATCTTTTGCTTGAGCTCTACTTCAGCCGGGACGAAACCCGCATTCTTGAGAATTCTCCAGCCTGCTTTGAGCTCCTCTGGAGCATCTTTAAAAGCATCCGGAGGTAGCGGTTTACCAGCGCCGGGAAGTTTTTCAAACTGACCTTCCCGCACCGCCTTGGCGATGGCCTCTTCGATAATTGATTGCCTTTTATCCTCCATACTTCCTCCCAGTACATTTTGAACCTCGCTTGGTTGTCTGTTGACTCAATAGTAGATCAGAGCTATAAAAGAAACAATCAGTCTAAATAACAAGAGATTGTGTCACTAGGGGAAATAATGAGTTTTAGCTTACATGTTTCATTTGATCGAGTTTATGTGGCAGGAATATTTGTAACAATTGCCAAAGAGGGAAGCTTCGCGGCGGCAGCTAGAAAACTAAACTTAGCGCCCTCTCAGGTAACCAAGGAAATTAAAAAACTTGAAGAACACCTTCAGGTAAAACTTCTCAATCGAACTACCAGAAGCGTAAGTTTGACCCGCGAAGGCGAAAACTACCTTATTCATGCCAATGAAATACTTTCACGATTTGCAGAAGCTGAGGAGTCTGTACGCCAGCTAAATACCACTCCTAAAGGGCACCTTCGCATTACCGCCCCAGCAGTTCTTGGGCAGGTGATACTTTCAAAGTTAGTTTCTCACTATCAAATTAAACATCCTGAAGTAGAAGTAGAGCTGGTGCTGACCGATCGAGTAATTGATATCGTTTCTGATGGCTTTGACATGGCAATTCGAACCTCCTTTGACCTCAAAGACTCATCACTCTTTATCAAGGAGATGGATGAAGTCCCGAGACTTCTCTGTGCTTCACGCTCATTCTTGAAAAAAAATGGCACCCCAAAAAGATTGGCCGATTTACCAAGTTATAACCAGCTTATTTTCATTCGCGGCCAGGCCAATAAGTATTGGACTTTTACTAAGGGAAAGGAACAATTAGACGTCCCAATAAGTGGCAACTTTAAAACTAATAATCTCTTAGGTTTGGTAGAAGCGGCTAAGGCGGGCCTAGGGATAGCTAATATACCGGCCTACCTAGTGGAGGATGAGTTAAAGAAAGGAAAGATGGTGGAACTTTTTCCGACTCATAAGTTACCTTGTCCAAAAACCTATCTTCTCTACCAACAGAAAAGGGCCAGGAACCTAAAGCTAGATTCTTTTATCAGCTTTATGGAAGAGAATTACTACATTCCTTAATCATCTAATCTCTTGGCCTCAAAATGTCTGATCTCCCCGTCACTTACAGAATAGTTGATTTGGATGGGTCGGCAGCAGACCTCGCAGTCCTCAATGTATTCTTGCTTGCCATGATAGGTTTCAAGCAGCATAGAGACCGGGCTCATGCAGTAAGGGCAGCTAAAAGAGTTTTCGGATTCACCTTCCATTTCAATATCTTACCACTTTCGGTTTAGCGGAGTAAATCGCTCGGGAACATTCAAAAAATTTTCCATCCTAACCGATAGGGCTATAGAGAGGAGAATTTATGAAACATTTACTTGTAACCCTTATTTCTATCAGCATGCTCTATTCAACCAGTGCACTGTCGAAACAATTAATTCAAACGGTGAAAACACAGCATGTCTTACAGCATGAAGTCCCAATGGTTCCAGTTTTCATACAGCGCTATAATGCTTCTTCTCGAAAAAAGGGAATCCTTTTAGATATTCTTAAAAAGGCCTTTCCTAGTACTACTGATCATCAAAAAATAGACCAGCTCTTTTTAAAAGTACCATCGGCTGGGCTGCCACAGTTTCAAGTTCTCAATTATAATTACTTTCGTTTTGGCCCCCATCAAATTAGAATTTTCTACAATAAGAAGGCCATCGCCATCAATGGTAAAACCATTCCTCTCGAAAAAAATAAGACCTTCGGAGCCTACTATCAGAGCATTTTAAAAATTGCTCCATCTAAAAAAGCCAGCTTTCACCCCGCGAACCTCTTTGTAGATGAGGCGCATGCATTGATCGGCTGGCTAATTGCGGGAGCAGTGATTCTTGCCGGGGCCGGGATCGCAGCTTGGCATTCCTCAATAGCTGGAAGTAAAACCGAATGCCGCTCTAAAAGAAACGGAGAGTTCGCACGCCTTAGTAGTGCTCTTAATAATTGTAAAGCTGACCTTTTAGAGATTCAATACGACGCTAATTATTGGAAGAGGTCACCCACTAAAAAATATCTCGATGGTCTGAATAGAAGTCGTCGCCTAGAAGCTAAGTTGATTAAGCTCAACGAGGGCAGCTGCGTAAAAGTTCACGAAGCTGATTCTAAGTACGACGGAATTTTCTGGTCCGAACCTCAATGTGTCGAGAAGGGATTTTTGCAGGATATTTGTGACAAAATTAACGATGTCCGCATCTGTATCAATAGCGCCAAAGAAGTGGCAGAGAAAAAGCGCCTGCAAGAAGAAGAAAAGCGCAAGGCCAAAGAACAGGTGAAAGACGATACCAATTCAAAACCAAAGAGTGGGGAGCACTCCTTTAAAATCGAGTAATCTAAGAAGATGAAAAAAGATTTTAAAGAGAATCTTCTCTCCATTCAAGAGCTGCATAAAAATCTCTTAGATCAATGCCAGGCCTACTCCTTAATCCTGCCACCAAGTAGCGGAGAGGCCAGGACCATTGTCGCTCAACTTCAAGGTCAATTAGAGGGGATACGCCAAGAGCTGGGCTCATTGCTTGAAGAACTCGAGTCCAAAGATCCGATAGAAAACCCGCTGTCTAAGAGGGAAAATGAGGTTCTTCTACTAGTCTCTGAGGGCCATCCCAATAAAGAAATCGCCTACCGACTATCGATTAGCGACCGCACCGTTCAATTTCATATAAAGTCGATTTTTACTAAAATGCAGGTTTCCAGCCGCACCGAGGCCGCCACAGAGGCGCTTAAAAGGGGCTGGATAAATGAGTAATTACAGTATATTAGCTTCGATACTGAGGTAATTGCCAGGTGAAAACTGCGCTAAATGCGGATACAATCAAAAGGCCATCAGGGGCATACTGGGGACATCAAACCCAGACGAGGAGAATAAAATGAACGCACAGAAAATCTTTGGAGTTCTTGCTAAGTACTTCGAGAACCCTGAAATTCACGAAATTATTGTGGATGCCCCAGATGATGTTTATTGGGAAGAGAAGGGTCAAATCAAAGAATCAGCTAGCGTCTTTAAAGACGCCTCTGAAATTGAGGCCGTCATAACTAGTATTTTTGCCTCGGTGGGCAGGAAATTCGAAGACCTCAATGGCTACGGTGATTGCCGTCTAGAGGATGGTACTCGGGTGGCAGCAGTTCTGGCACCTCTCTCTATAAAAGGTCCGGCCTTGGTAATCCGAAAAATGCCAAGTCACCATGTCAGCTTTGACGACCTTAAAACATGGAAAGCAATTGATGAAGATGGTGAAAAAATTATTAGTAAATTGTTATTAAAAGGAAAAAATATCTTAATGGCCGGTAATACAGGATCGGGCAAAACGACTATGACCAATGTCATGGTGGGAGCGATGGATCCGGCCTGGCGTCTTGTGACGGTGGAAAAAACCGCTGAACTTCACGTCGATCGCAAGCGGGCGGTCTGCCTTGAAACTGAACATGCCAGTCAAGAAGAACTGTCTGAACTAATCAAGAAATCGGCGCATCTACGAGGTGACTATATTGTCATCAATGAACTCTTGGGGGCGGAGGCTTTCGAAGCGGTTAAGTTGATGCGAGATGGACCAAGTATTCTTGCTACCATTCCCGCTGAAAGTGCCAGTGGCGCACTTTCGAGAGTCGAACTACTATGTATGATGGGACAGTATGGACTAGGTATTTCTGAAGTCCGTTCCATGGTTGGTTCGAGTGTTGAGGCGGTGGTATATCAAGAACGGCGGGAAGATGGAACTCGCAAAGTATCCCATATTGCCTTGGTAGAGGGGCTAGATCATAATGGGAAGTATAATCTCAAACCTCTTTTCACTTTTGATGAAGAGGATAGCTCCTTTAATCTCACCAATGCAGGCAAGAAATTCCTGGCCAGCTAGTATAAGCTTTTCTTATGACAGTAATAAGGTTTTAGAATTTTAATTTATAAGCAATAAATCCTATGATGGGTTCCTGGCAACAAGGAGCCCATCATGTCTGAAAAACTAGTCAATCGTCGCAGTATTATAACTTCCTCTCTTCTAGGCGCAGGAGCACTACTTTCTGTCAGTGGCAAGGCCTCTGACACTCTTAAGAGTTTCTGTGGACTTACTCCAGCGCAGACTGAAGGGCCCTTTTATCCCATTAGTGATCAAGCGGATAAGGATTGGGATCTAACAGTCATTAAAGGAAATACAAAGAAGGCCAGCGGTGAGGTCATCCTAATTAAAGGTGTTGTCCAAGATCAAGATTGCAAACCAGTGCCAGGCGCCTTAGTTGAAATCTGGCAGGCCTGTGAGTCAGGGAAATACAATCATCCAGGTGACCCAAACACGGCGACTCTCGATCCCAACTTTCAATACTGGGGGCGCGCTATTTCAAATCAGCGCGGAGAATACCTCTTTAAAACAATTAAGCCAGGTCACTACCCGGCCACTAGCACTTGGATGCGTCCCGCCCACATCCATGTAAAAGTCCACCTCAGGGGATTTGAAGAATTAACCACTCAACTCTACTTTAAAGGCGACCGCTACAATGCTGGAGACAGAATTTTACAAAGACTGTCAGCCTCCGAAAGGAAACTTTTGTTGGTAGATTTAAAAGAAGACCTATTAGTAGATCCGAAATTAAGAGTCGGTGTTTTTGATATTAATCTACGGCCAGTAGTGTAATATATTTTTAAAATTGATTGCCCCTCCGACTCGAATACGCGACAATTGAATTGGAGGGTTTATGGAATTAATACTTGGATGTCTTATACTTCTTGTCGGATTAGGTATCGGTTTCGTTCTCGGAAAAAAGCAATTTGAAAGTAGTCATAATTTTAAGGCCGAATTTGAAAACTTGGCCAATAAGATTTTCCAAGAAAAAAACCGTGACTCTTCTGAAAGTATAAATAACCTCTTAAGCCCTCTTAAGGAAAATCTCCTACAATTTAAAAAAGACCTAACTGAGAAACATATCAGTGAGAGGGAAACAGGTGTAAAACTCGAGAAGGAACTTCAACGGCTTTTTGAAACTCAACAAAGCCTGGGAAGAGATGCTCAGAATCTAACTGAGGCATTGAAGGGGAGTGTTAAGGCGCAGGGGAATTGGGGAGAAATGGTCTTAGAGAGAATTCTCGAATCGTCTGGTCTGACTAAAGGTCAGGACTATATAAGAGAGGGCAAGGGGCTATCGCTTAGCGATCATGATTCAAATCCAATGCGCCCTGATGTGGTTATTAATTTGCCCGAAGATAAGCATTTAATTGTCGATTCAAAAGTTTCACTAGTTCATTATGAGCGCTTTATTTCGTCCCGCGATGACAGTGAGAAGGATAATTTCATCAAGAGCATTAAGAATCATATCAACGGGCTTGCCGCTAAGGATTATTATAATTTAGAGAAGTTGGTCACTCCTGAATTCGTACTATTATTTATGCCGATCGAAGGCGCCTTTAGTTTTGCTATTCAAGAGTCGCCAGAGCTTTATCAGTACGCCTGGGAAAAGAAGGTCATCTTGGTTAGTCCAACTACTCTCTTGGCGACTCTGAAGACGGTGGCCTCGGTCTGGCGAATTGAGAAGCAAGAGCAGAATGCCCTAAAGATTGCCCAACAAGGGGGCAAGCTCTATGACAAATTTGTACTCTTCCTAGAAGACCTTGAAAAAGTAGGCGCCACAATTGAGAAATCCAATGAGTCCTATCAGCAGGCACTAAAAAAATTGTCGACGGGTAGAGGAAACTTGATCGGACAGACCGAGAAACTAAAAGAGTTAGGTGCCAAAACCAGCAAGCAAATCTCAGCTGATTTAATTGAGAAGGGCGAGTCTGATTACCTTTCTTAATAACCGTCTATAGTACTCAATCTTTAAAATTTCCTAGCTAATTTCCGATAAGCTATTGATGAATAGTAATAAGAAATCTAAATGGCTAGTCTATAGCTCACTTATTTTACTGCTCGGCTTTTACAATAATTGCGGGGTGGATCGCTTTAAGGGGGTCGAGGAATTAGTTATTGAGGCCGGTGACTTAGGCACCAGCTTTAATTCAACTGGTCTCTTTGAAGAGACTGCCCGTGGCAGTTTTAGTGCCGTTAAAACTTATAGCAATCCAGCTCCATTTGGAATTGAAGGCACCTATATCCGCCTCATTCCCATTTCCCAGTTCTTACTGGCCTTGATTATTCCCTATCGATTGAGTATTCGTTTTGATAATAATGGCAAGACCACAACTGATCTCAATGCTAGCGCTTTGGAGTTTCCAAATTTTCTTGAAAAACAATTGGCCTGCAGTCAGCTCTTAGTGATCACAGAAAAAAATGAAACAGATGGCATGTTCCGGGCCCAAAATACTTTTAATAAAATTAACACCTCTGTACTTCAATGCACTCCAGGACAAGAGGCCTTTTGCAATTCCTTTCAGTTTGACTGTGACCACGGCATTGCCTTTATTGGCGGGGCCTCTGGTGACCTCGATGGCTATTTCCGCGCTGGAGATTACAGCTATACTAATAACGGTCCCGACTTAGAGTTTTGCTTGATCGCAGGTGGTTGCGGTAATTACGATAAGATAGACCCTCCCTCTCTGTAATTCTTTCAGTAAAATTGCAAGATACATCAAGATACAAGCTTAAATTCTAGATTCAAGTAAGTTTCCTCCGTGGCCCCGCCTGGCCCCCCATCATTCGTTCTAATAATTTAATATTTAATTAAATACAGTAGGTTAGCCTAGTTGACTTGGTTCGACAGTTCGACTATTGTCGAAGCGTGAAAACTAGTAAACGCTACTCAAAAATTTTCAAGGCCCTTTCAAACCCCAATCGGTTAGAGCTCTTTTTAAAAATTCTAGACGGTCATGGTATCGACGTAGAGGGAAAGGCCAAGACCTGTTTCTTGGCCGGACTTTGCGAAAATCTTAATATTGGCGCGCCAACGGTCTCACACCATATAAAAGAATTAGTGAATGCCGGTTTAATTGAAACCGAAAAGCAGGGGAAATTCACCACCTGCACCCTAAACGACAATGTCCTGGCCGAGCTTCGCGGAGTCTTCGCCGAAAAAAATGGAGAAGGAAATGACTGAAATATGGACTCTTATAACTGGAGCATCAAGCGGAATTGGAAAAGACTTTGCATTTCAATTGGCTGCAAAAGGACAGAATTTAATTTTAGTCGCCCGTCGGATTGAACGACTAGAGGAAATTCAAAAGCAGCTTGAAGAGACTTATGGAATTAAAGTTCAGACTATTAAAGCTGATCTAAGTACCCGGCAAGCGCCTGGCGAAGTATTCAAAGCGGCAACTGCCGACGGTAAGAAAATTCAAACTCTAATTAATAATGCCGGAGGTGGATTCTATGGGCCCTTTCTAGATCACGAGGTTGCTAAGTATGTAGGGAATATTGAATTAAACATCACATCATTGACCCAGTTAACTTACTTGTTTACCGAACATATGAAAGGCCATGGCCTGGCCTCACAGATTGCCAATATTGCCTCTATGGCATCTTATATGGCCTTCGCTGAATTCAGTGTCTATGCCGGAACAAAACATTACGTTAGGGCCTTCACTGAAGCCCTCAATTTCGAATTTAAAGATAGTAATATACATTTTATAGCAATTCATCCGGGGGGAACGAAAACTGAATTTCTCGAAAAGGCCGGACAGGAACTCAAAAACGATGATGACTGGGCGATGATGGAATCGAAAGAAGTCGTTACTATTGCAATCAATGCAATGGAAAAAAAGAAAACAAATGTAGTCACTGGCTTGATGAACTCTAGTCTTACTTGTTTAATGAAATTTATGCCTCATGGTTTAAAAATGACCCTCGGGGCGAGTGCCATGAAAAAATCCATCAATTATAAGCCAGCCGCTGGCAAGAGCTAAGTAAAAAGGATTCAAAATGAAACAGGTCTGGATTAGAAAAAACGGGAAAGCCGAAACTCTGAGGATTGAAGAAAAAGCTGACTACACTAATGATTTACAAGAAAATCAAGTTTTAATAGACGTTCATTATTCTGGTATTAATTTCGCCGATATTATAATGCGACTAGGACTCTATAAGGATGCTCCTAAGAAACCCTACGTTCCAGGTTATGAAGTTTCAGGAATAATTCAAGCTATTGGACCTGGTGTGAAAGACTTTGAAGTTGGAGATCAAGTTATTTCTGGTTCTCTATTTGGTGGTTACTCCTCGCAAATAGTAGTGGAGCAAGACCTGGTTTTTAAATTGCCAAAGCACCTTTCGCTCGAGCAGGGGGCGGCGCTTCCCGTAAGTTTGATTACCGTTAATGCCGCTCTGGTCGATATGGGACGTATTCGCAAAGGCGACCGTGTCCTAATTGATTGCGCTACTGGGGGAATTGGAATTATAGCTCTCCAGCTATGTCAAAAAGTAGGTGCCGAAACAATTGGGCTGACGAGTAGCCCAGACAAATTAAGTTTGATTGAATCCTACGGCGCAAAAGGGCTCACCCATGATCAATTTTGGGCCAGTGAAAAAAATAATCAATTCGATTTTATTTTGAACTCAGAAGGAGGTCGCTCGGTACGTAAGCACTACGATAGGCTTTCTTCGACTGGTAGAGTTGTGGCATTTGGCATGTCCGCCGCCATTAAAGATGGTGTCCGTAGCTATAGAAAGGCCCTCAAAACTATACTAAGCATGCCTTGGTTTTCCTTGGTTTCGATGTTTGATCGCAATAGGGGTGTCTTTGCACTGAACGCCTTAAAGTTACTTGAAGATCCTCATTATAAGAAGGGACTGGCGGCAAAAATTAAAAACTCAGAAGAACTTGAAATTACTCCTTTAGTAGGAGGTGTTTTTAAAGCAGAAGATGTTGCAAAGGCCCACCGATTTTTAGAAGCAAAAAAGGCCAAAGGAAAAGTTCTTTTAAGTTGGAAGTAGAATAGGGGAGGATCAAAAATCTAGTGCTTCAAGCTCCATCATTTCATCATTGGCCTTAAGCATATGTTCGGCTTGCTTTAGGTGCTTCTTTCTATTTTTTTCAATTTCTTTAAGGCGTTTCTTCATCATTGAAATATGATTCCTAATTTCTTTTTTTTCGTTATCAAGCTGTTTCCCCAGCAGCACCTTTGTGGCATTGATTGTTTTTCTCAGCTTACTTTTGCTCTTTGTCTCTGTGGCCTCGACATAGGCCAGTCGTAGTTTTGAAAGGTTGTATTGGAATTCTTTCTTTCGGGCCTCTCGTTTTAGGCGCATAATCTTATGATTGCTTTCCGGGTCTTTCTTATGCCGCCCATCTTTTGCAACAATTTCTTGAGCAAAGGAGCTTTGACCTAATAAGAGAATAATGAGTGCTGTGGCAATAGTTGAGTAATATCCCATGAGATTTCCTAAAACAATTTATTAAGCAACTTTGATTTTATCAGATTACTGTTCCTAACCTCTCCTAGGCAAGATTTAACTAGTTCCAGCTCTTCACAGGTTAGTTCGACATTGATAGTTTTCTGATTTGAGAGGCCGTAATAACGTTTGGGATAACCTTCTACCACTAGAATTTTTTGTTTTTCTAAAAGGCCTTCAATATCTCTCACTATAGTTTTGCGAGTGACATCAATACGGTAGCGCTCATAAATTTCATTGCGGAGTTCAGAAATTGACTTCGCCTGTTCCTTGTTTGAAAAAAGAATCTTTAGAATCTTTGAAATTCGATGTGCATTGCCGGCCATTAATTGTCTCATAATTGGTGGGGTGCCCTTATTATACCGCTCTAGTGAAGCAGCTCAATATCTAAAAGATTACAATTAATTTCATGAGTAGTCAGAAGCCCTAACAGATTGGAATTTGGTTTAATGTCCCGCCTATGTCCAACTGGACCTACCATGTCCTGCTTTTTCCAACTCTTATAATTGTAATTAAAAGACCATGATTTATTATTAAAACAAGAGAGAAACAAATGGAGGAGCTATGAATTATTTAAGTTACACACCACCACTGAGGGTCAGTTCCAGGATTCCACCACCAGAGAGTATTTAAAAAAGGTCGTAAGACCTTTTTTTTTGCTTTTATTTTGAGAGATAGTTAATAAATTCGTTGCAAGGGCCTTTAAATTTTCCATTAGAGTAATCACATTTTAATTCTTTAACCAATTCACTTAAATCTCCTCCTTGGATTTTTCGGGTCAAGATGAAATCCGAAATCTTTAGTGAGATTATAAAAATACCACTTAATGGAGAGATATTTCGAGAACCGCTATTCCTGGGGAAGCCTTTTCCATTGGGGTGTTCGTGATGCTCGCTTATAATTTTCAAAGTATCGGAAGGGATTTGTTCTAGGTTTTCTAAAAGAGCCGCCATCTCTTTAGTATGATTGCGAGTAATTAATCTTTTATCTAGAGGTAGCTCGTCTAAAAGGTCTTGGCTAATAATCATTATTTGAGAGAGCTCATCGCTGCCAAGAGTCAAGTCATGAAGAATTGAAGCATAAGCTAATTTTCGCAAAATTTCTTCATCATTTAATTTCATACGAGAAGAAATTAAGTAAGAAATATGAAGCGCTAGCAAGGAGTGAGAGACTAGGTATCCTTCATTCGAGAAAGAATTTTTTAAAAGTTTCTCTAAGGACTTGTCTTTTTTGAGATAATTTAAGCAATTGTCAGTAATTTTATCGACTAACTCTATATGCTCTTTGCGAATTCCTAAAACTTCAAGGCCCATCTCCAGTGAGTTAATTATTTTATGAGAGGTTCTGAGGGTTTCGTGTTGGCCAGCGGATTCACTAAATTCTTCTGCGAATTGTTCCAGCTTAACTTGAATATACTCTGTAAAGGCTGAAGTTTTTAAATAACAAAATACTTCGTTTTTTGAAATATACTTATTTATAATTTCATTTGCCTCTTCTTCAGAATTTATAATCTTGGTATACTTTCCTTCTGAAAGTTTTAAATAGAGATCGTAGGGGAGTGTGATTTCTTCTGATAAAAATTTTAATTTTATTCTAGTATAATTGTCGCTATGTAAATCACCTTGTGGAAAAGAAGTAGTTGAAAGCATATTGCGAATCGCCTTTATTAGGCCGTTTTCTGTTATTGGTTTTTCTAAAAAGATATACTTTTCTCCATCTGGCTTAAATTTTTCTAATTTTTCGAAGTCAGAATAAAATCCCCCAGAAATCAAGGTAAAGGGTAGTTTTTTCTTTTTTAAATTTGCCTGGAAAAGGTCACCGCCATTGCGATTGGGCATTTTATAATCGGAAATAATACAGGCGATATCATCAAAATTATTGAGCAATTCAATCGCCTTATCCCCTGTCTGAGCAATAAGTAGCTCACAGTCGAACTCACTCTCTATAACAATTTGATAGATGTCTAAAAGGTCTTTGTCGGCTTCAGCAATGAGGATTTTTGGTCTCGCCATCTAATTACTCTTCCTTGGCCTTACCAAACTTAGTAAGCCATTCTACGAAAGAATAAAAAGGCCGCATGATTTCATCAATTAAATTAACTTTAGAGCTGGTTATGGCCTTTTGAAAGGAACCTACGAATTTCATGATATGCAAAACATCTTTTTCTTCTACCCCATTATCTCTGAAAACCTGAGCAAAGGCCTTAGCAATCTCTGCAAATTGGAATTCTGAGATGTCCAAATCTTTATGGACCAGCTTCATAGGTGGACCTTTGTAAAGCACAGGACCCCCTATAGCAGGGGACAAGAACTGTGCCTGGTGAGTTGACAGAGTAATTATATTGACGCCAATAAAGTGATACGAGATTTCGGGATGATCAAACATATCTAAATAGAGATCATAGATACAGTGGTGCCAGAATTCAAAACCACCATATTTTTCATAAATTGTTTGCCCGCTCATTGGCCCCCCAATTTTCTTTTACCTAAAAAGATTAACATAATTTAACTTTTTGGGCAGGGGCAAAAATGAGCAATTTGAAGTGCTTAGTAGCTTTTGTTAAAATATTAATACTATGAATAAAGTTGAAGCATGTTAAAAACTTTTTTAAAATTTTATCGTCAATTCACGGGCTATTTTCATCGTGTTGAAGACCGATTCGATCCCGTCCTTTTTTTTCGGGTGGATTTAATGGTGACGACAACACTTATCACTGGTCTCCTTATGTGGACCTATGCCTTTGTCGCCTTTAACTATGTAAGTGAATCAAATATTAAATGGCTTGGAATCGTATATGCTCTCTTGCACCTCTTAACTCCTTTTGTATACCGAAAGACAGGTTCACTTATTCTCACCACCTACGTCATGCTGGTTCCCGGGGGAGTATTTCAAACTCATTTTGCCGTTTTGACAGGGGGATTCTTCACTTCTACTTTAATTTGGGTGGGTATCTTGCCTCTCATTGCAGGTCTTTTAACAAATAAAAAGCACACCTTAATCTGGTCGGCAATAGTCTGTTGCATAATTTTCACAGTCTTTATGCTTGATACTCAATACCATATGATTCCTAATTACCTAGATCATAGGGGTCGTCTCATTACCCAATTATTGATTACCTATGGGATGGTTTTTCTAAATTGTGTTTTCACAATTTTTCTCTTAGAGCTCTATAAGATCAATACCAATAATCTTCGCAGTAAAGCGGTTTCAAAGCAAAGTCTTTTGCATGTTATGGTCCATGACATCTCAAATCCTCTTTCAGTGATTAATTGGAATGTCGGTTATTTGAATAAGTTTTTCCAAAAAGACGAAAATAAAATTGACGACAAAATAAGTGCAAAAATCAAACAAACTTCAAAAAGAGTAGAAGACACCCTCAAAATTATTACAGCAGTACGGGAGATCGAAGCCTTTCAAACCGGGAAGAAGGCCTTAGTTCTAAAACCCATATGCTTAATAACTTGTCTTGAAAATTGCGTGGAGTTAGTAAAACCAAGAATGGAAAAAAAGAAAATAAATATTAAAAAAGATTTCGCTGATATCGGAAGAGTTTTAGGCAACACCACTATTGTCGAGCAACAAATAATCGTAAATATTCTGACTAACGCTATTAAATTTTCGCCAGATGAAGGTGTTATTGAGCTCTCTTTGAAGGAAGCCAGTGAGGGGCGTATTGAACTGCTCATTCGTGACTATGGAGTGGGCATGCCTGATTATATTATAAAAAACCTTTTCGATCCCTTGGCCCAAACCAATAGAACAGGAACAGATGGAGAGATAGGAACAGGTTTTGGGATGCCTATAACCAAGAACTCGATTACTCTTATAAACGGTGATATTAGTGTTGAAAGCTGGGAAGAAGATACAAATCCGAATGACAGTGGGACTGCATTCTCTTTAAAATTTCAAAAAGGGGAGCATGAAGTTATCAAGCCCCCCCAAATTATCGTTTAGGATTGAATTGCGCGAGCAATCTTTTTAAGCGGGATGTATTGAATTCCCTCTTTCTTACAAAGCTCATCACAATCTTTTAATTCACTTATAAATTTTGCTGCGTACTCTTGCAATTGCCCAGATTCAAATTTGTATTTTGTCTTAGGCAGAGTGGTTACTGAAGTAGGACGAAAAAAGAGAATTTGGCACATCTTATATTTGCCATAGTCCCAAAATTTAGTAAGTTTTTTCCTATTAAGTACAGTGGAGGAACCCTGCTTTGGTGGCTCTTGTCTTAGGCGCAGAGGAATTTTTCTAATATTCATTCCACCATAATTATAATGATCAACAGTATGAGAAACAGTCACGTCCCACATAAACATGGTGACTGCTTTGACTAGATTATCTCCTTCAAAAATTTCTTTTTCACCAGGAAAGCCCGGAAGGTGCTGAGAGATATGCTTGGCCCATTGCCCGATATAGTAATCATCCGGTGAGACATTCTCCAAAACTTTGGAAACGAAATTGTAGAAGACCTGATAGTAACGATCGAGAAAAGTTCCGTACTTGCCATAGACTTTCTGCGGCTCCATTGGGTATTTGAAACCTGGATAGGAATCATTCCCCTCTACTCCCATATAGCCTTCTGCCAAAAGGTTTCTAAGTCCCCCTGGTTTTCCTGGATAGGGTGCATAAGGCATCCAGGATTTACCCTGTAGTAGGGAAGAGTTATATTGCAGTACCGCGTTTTCAAGCGGAAGCGTGAAGCGGGTATGGGGATGCATAAGTTTAAAAAGTAAATGATTAGTAGGTAGTATTGTTTTTGTAATGGCGTTGATGCTATCAAATGGGAAATGAAGCAGCGGATGGACTACTAGGGTTGCAGCAAGTGCTCCACCTTGTAGTACATAGTACTTTGCCAACTCCCAGGAATCTTTGTCGTCGCTGTGAAAGACAGAGTTTGAGTCATGAAGATAAATCGCCACAACTTCAAATTTTTCTTCGCCAACTTCTTTTAATAGAGTTTTACTTCCAGAGACATAAATTCCCTCGAAGGGTTCGACAACATCGACACACATTAAGTCGACGATGAAGTAAGTTTGATCGCTCTCAATATCATTGGCAAAATTTTTGAGGTCGTATTTGTCGAGCTTGGGCGTGATAAAGCGACTAAGCATCGAATTGGTCAGCATATCGTGAAATTCAAGGTCGCTGACTTCCTCTAACCCTGGTCTTAGGATGCCACCAAGAAAAGCAAATGGACTATAGGCGAGGGTAGCGGTGTACCTACTGCCTACAAAGAGCCACCAATCAGCTTGTTCGATAAAGGGAACATGACAGACCGCTGGAGATTCCCCTAGTGGATGAGCTGGCGAAGGTTGTGGCCAAGGGCCCTGGCGTCCGTAGAGAAAATCAGATGTCTTGCCGTAGAGCCAAGGCTTGCTCTTAAGTAGACGAAGATAGCTGTTTTCATCCATATTTTCACTATTGGGGACTTTCCGGTCGTCAAACTCGTCATTTTTCTTTGGCTTATACATGGGCCATTTCTCCGTATTTAAATAGTTAAGTAGTGGAAACTTATCGGACCAAATGAGGTTTATTTGAGAATTTATTGCTATTTGTGATAGCCCTTCTGAGAAGGGAGTTAGCTACTTAAAGGCCTATCAGCTGGCGAAGCATAGTTTTGAAATTGGGGAAATAATAACCTGCTCCTAAGAAGAATTGGTTCCAGTTTTTGAGCTCATAGGCCCCTGAACGGCCGACAAATTTGTTTAAGTTATAGGAGTTCATTCCAAACTTTAAGTAATACTGAGGTGAAACGAAAAAGACGTGGTTGAGGTTGAGTCGCAGTAAGCCTTTTAATTTCTTCTCCTCCTTACCGCGGCTATCCTGATAATTAAAATAGCCCAGTCCATAACCCACTTCAAGAGAGAGCGCTCCAAATGAGGTGTGTCCTGTAATGCTGGCATTGTAAGCCGTGTTGTAGTTGATTACCTGGGCAGAAAAACCATCGAACTCTGACATCCAAGAACTACCACTAAAGGTTGGAAAAGTCTGGAAAGAGTAGTCCCAAGTATTAAAGAGACTAGGGTGTTGAACATTTTCAAATCCAAATAAGGTGAAGATTCGAGGCAGCGCCTCTGGATGATTTTTGGTACTCAGTTCCTCATTTTCATTTTTCTGAAAATCATTACTATTTATTTTAATTTTTGGCTTCAAAGCGTAAGAAATGGAAAAAGCATTAGGGAGTAGATTAATCGCTCCCAGCAGAGTTTCAAGGCGGCTGGTCTTTTCACTTTCATTAAGTGGAATTCTAAACTTTTTGGTATAGGAGTTGACCACGTCGCGGACCCGGAAGAGGTCATGAAGAATTGGCGTAACCTCTAATTCTCCGGCCCTTCTTTTAATCTTAAAACTGAGAGCATGAGTGGCCTTATTTTTATGCGCCAATTGCGAAAGAGCTTTTTTATTAATATTTTTAAAGTTCGCTGTATTTAAGTGAGTTATCCCTTTGAAATTCATTTCTTCGAAAGATTTTAAGAGCTCTATTATCTTATCTCTATGTTTGCCATTTTTACCTTCGATCACAAAAAGTTTTTGATACCAATGTTTTCGAATCCTCTAAGAAAGGCCCTCGCTTTTTACAAATGCCGGCAGGACAAGGATTTTTCGTACCGGTCTTTTAGCGGACTCAAAATTTATATCGCTGAAGTAAATAGGTTTTTCACATTTCCAAAGGCCGCCAGAGTAATAGTCAGCTCCTAGAGAAGAGGCGGTGATAATCCAACCTACAGGGCCAAGGAGAGAAAAGATTGAGTCCGGAATGATAGATTGCGCCCAGTCTATTTGGCATTTGTAATGAAGGCTTTTTATATGAGCCGTTGTTTGAAATTTGGCATAAGTTTCGAAATAAAATTCGTGCTCTTTCCCCTTATCAATTCTCGCAAAAAAGGGCGTCCTGCCAATTATTTTTCCCTTTTGGTTTTTTACAATTAACCCTCTAGGGGAAGAGTCAACGGGAACGATATTAGGGTTGGATTTATAGGTACCACAGGAAGAGATCAAAAAGAGAATTAGGGTAAGGAGTATTGTAAATTGCATTTTTTCTATAGCTTTTTAGCAACGAGCCAATTAAATAGTTTGGAGACAAACCAATTATTTGAGATTTCCCATTCTCCAAGGTAATTAATGACTTCACCACCAAAACCCATTTTAAAGCGGTTCACTCCTGCCGCATTTTTATCGTAGGGGGTAATGCCTGAAAAATCAAAATCTGTAATTCCCTCATTGGCCAATTCTTTTAACAGGTTAGCGATCATAAAAAAAGATGCATAGACTTCACGACCTTTATTACTGGTAGCCGCCAGGTAATAAAATGCCTGTTTCTTGCTGCGAATAACAAGACAGCTCGAGAGGCATTCCTCATCTTTGTAGACCGAGAACATATTTAAATTCTCTGCCAGAGAGTTCTTTAAGGATGAAATAGTTTCAAGATTAATTTCAATTTGTTGTAAGTCCTTTGAGCTGGTCATTAAATTATGAAGAGAAGTGAAAGCTTCAGCATTTACTTCATTCTCCTTTTTAAAAACTAGGTTTTCCTTTAATGCCTTCTTTAGATAATAGCGATTATTAGAGCTCATTTCCTTTTCTATTTCTTGCGCCTTTTCTAATTTAAAGCGCACTGTAAAACCACTATTGACGGGATTTGAGCTGGCCTTTAAAAGGTCCAAACCGCGGATGCGAAAGCTTGAATCACCAGTACTATTTTCACAGAAATTAAAGCGAAGGTAATGAAATAGCGCTTTGGCAGCATAGTGTTCACGGATTTTTTCGATTACTATTTCAAGATGTTTATAATTAGTGACGAATACTCCGCTAGCGGCCCAACCAAAAATTACACCGGGAGCTTTTTTAAGAAGTATTTGAGTGGCGCCCTGGAGGGAATCATTTTTATAAACCGCAACTCGATTGACGATCCACGATGATTCTTTAAATTTTCCCCACTCGAAAAGCCCGAATACATTTGGATTACAGGACCCCGAAACGACTTGATTCCACTTTTCTTGCTCTTCAATAATTTCAACCCTATACATCGGACCATCTTACCATGGGAATTTAAATAAAATAGATCAGTCTTTAGCGCATTTTTAAAAATGCCGCAGGGCGCAGGCGCCTTTTTTAAATTGCGTTATAATAAAAGCAATCTATATCTAATTGAATTCAAGGAGGAATTATGAAAAAGATCGTTTTGAGTTTTTTACTCGCTACCTTTTTCGTAGGTCAAGCATCTGCAGGAATCTTACTAGAACCCTACCTAGGTTATAACTTCAATGGAACGATTGAAGAGGGGCCTAGCAACAGTGATGTTGATGAGCATGAGTACAGCGGGCTGACCTACGGTGGGCGACTAGGCTTTACCATGGCCGGCTTCATGGGCGGCTTTGATTACTCTGCCTCTAGCTACACGTTAGAGCAGACAAAAGATCCGGGAAGCGCAACGAATAGCGATGTGGGCAATAAGCAAGATGCTTCGCATACAAGAATGGGCTTATTCGTTGGCTATGAATTACCAATTATGTTTCGTTTTTGGGCCACCTATTTTTTCAAAACAACAATGGAAGTTGATGGCCAAGCAAATAATACGGTAGATCTTGGAGGTACAGGAGCTGTTGCAGAGTACGATGGTTCTGGTTTTGGAATTGGGCTTGGCTACACAGCAATTCCAATGCTTAGTTTCAACTTTGAATACCGAGTGATTACCTATGACGAACTCTCTTTTTCAGGGGCCACTGCTGCACTTCCCGTTGATGGCAATGCGACTCTTGGAACAATGGGTGAGCAAGAGGCCACCGAAATGATTTTCTCGGTCTCTATACCTCTCAACTTTTAACTAGTGCGCCAAGCACCTTTTACAATATAAAGACGGAGTGTAAACTCCGTTTTTATTTGCCTTTTTCCAGTGGAGTCTCAATGCGATACCTTTTTATTCCTGCTCTCATAATGTTTTTCATTCTTCCCAACTTACAGGCTGGAAATTTTGTAGACATGGCCTCTAAAAGCGGCGACAGAGACTTCAAAATGTTTATGGAACCTAATCGCATAAAGATCGATGTCTACGGTCAGGAGAATAATGGCAAGATGACAATTATCTTTAATAAGAAAACTCAGACTGCAAAAATGCTCAACCATTCTAAAAAAATGTATATTGAAATGGATCGAGCGAGTATGAAAAAAATGAGCGCCACGATGAATTCTGTAATGGGTAAACTCGAGCAGCAGATGGCCAAGATGACTCCTGAAATGCGAAAAATGATGAAGGAAAAAATGGGGCATATGCTACCTAAGAAGAATATCGCAACTCCTGTTAAAGTTAAGAAAGTTAAGTCGGGAGTCAAGGTGGGTAAGTTTTCAACTAATTACTTAAAGGCGACAAAAGGTAAGAAGCTGCTCTCAGAGTTTTGGACGGCTTCCATATCGGAGCTAAAGTTAGAGCAGGATTCATTTGCAATACTCCATACCATGGGGGCCTTCTTCGAAGAAATGTCTTCTTCTTTTGGCAATAGAAATGACACTGCAGCAGCCTCATTTCAAACCTGGAAAAATATTAAGGGATTGCCAATCAAGGTGATCAATTATGAAAAAAATAAGAAAACCGAATTAAATCTGCGAGAAGCAAAAATTCAAAAATTTAGTGAAGCAACTTTTTCGGTTCCCGAGGGATATACCAAACAAGGAATGCCTGGTGGAGCAATGCTTAAATAGGCTTATTGTCCGCAAGATTTTTTAACCCAGCCTTCAATCTCTTTGTAAATCTGCCCTTGCTTTACCAGCTTGTACTTCTTGGTCGTTTCTAGGCCTTGCTTAAATGTTTGGGAACATTTTTTTAATTTTTTATTCTGCATGTAGGTGATCGCTAAATAGTAACGGGACTCTGCCAAGTTAACCGACGCCTCATTATTTGTTAGGCTTATTTTTTTCCAAATGAGTTCTGCCTTTTCGAGTGAGTCGAGGGCCAATTTTAACTTGCGAACCTCTCGGCCTCTGGCACATTTACCAAGATTTAATAATAAAAGACCCTTAATAGAGAGGGTCCCTAAGGGGGCAGAGGAATCACTTGGATGAAATTTTTTAAATAAGCTTAAACCAGCTGATAGGTATTCGATAGAAGTAGAGCAAACATTGGAGGAACCATAATCCAGGTAGGCCTCAAGTACGATTCTTTGTAGGCCGCTATTTTTAGCAATAAGCTGTTGGTTTTTCTCTGCTAACTGAATAACATCTTTCATTAATTTGAGAAATTGTGGCTTCGGAGCGCCTTTGGAACGGGAGGCCTTTCCTCTTATCTGATTGGCAATATTGTCATTGGCGATTACCTGTATTGGTAAGCCTATAAAAAAACAAATTAAAAAAAGAGATTTCATGCAATAACTTTAACCTAAAAATTATCCTTATGAGGAGATTTTTGGAAACTCCGTCGAGAGCTAATTCCCAAAGCTAGACGCATAGCGCTTTAACTGTATTGCTGAGATCAATTTTGCTAAAAAAATACATTCCTAATTTCTCCTACTTAGCCGGCTTAACACTTCGCCAATAGACAGTGACTATTTTAATAGATTTAATTCTCTGACAATTATTTTACCGGGACAGGAGAGACGTTTTGCCGCAATCAACTCAATTAAAAATTGGTACCCTCATTTTATTACTTACACTTATTAGCTGCCGTCATATTAAGCCAAGCGCTGGACCTACAGATTTGCAGGCGACACCTCAAGTGTATTTTGATCGCTATCCAGTTAGGGATTCATTACTAGCAGTCGAAGAGTCAGAATTTAAAAATCGCTTGATGTACACCAAAACTCAATTTCGCTTAACCTATGCCGACGGCGATGCTGAGCGAGTGGTTAAGCTAGAATTTTATCGCACTAAAAAAGGCCATGGACCTCGCCCTACCTTAAACGTCGTTCCAATCCGCGCCGGAAGTTATGTCGTGTCTCGCCTTCTAGCTCGTTGGGCTGCCAGACGGGGATACAATGCGGTTATAGTAAAACGTCCAACCAAGTGGTTTCGAACTAGCCATTCTGTTGAAGACTTAGAACAAATTTTTCGGGGTGCCCTTTCAGATCATCGTTCGGTATTGGCCTGGTTGAGAGAAAGACCTGAAGTTGATAAAAAACGAATGGGGATTGTCGGAACGAGCCTAGGTGCTTTTACGGGAGTTATGTTAGCGGCACTCGAGCCACAAATTAAAATGAACTTCCTACTTATGGGTGGCCAAGATTTTTCTAAAATAATTCTCAACTCTGAAGATGAGGGAGTTGTTAAATGGGTGGCGGCGCGGATGGCCCTCAATGGCATGACTAAAGAAGAGCTGAGGCTCAAAATTAAAGAACATATTATTTCGGATCCATTGGCGGTTTCAAAATACATCGACCCCAAGAAAGTAGTTCAAGTGATCACAAAAAAAGACAAGGACGTACCAGCGGCTTCGCAATGGGAGCTTTGGGAGAGCCTAAATAGGCCGGAAGCTTATGTCTTTCCTGTTGGCCATTACACTATGGCGATCTACTTACGACCTATCTTGCGGCGCTTTAAAAAGCACTTAAAGAGATTACTCTAAGTGGAATGTCCTATTTTTTGCTAAGTTCTTGATTTTACCGTAGACTCAGGGCGAAACTTTCTACTGCTAATACTGGCATAGCTATTAAAAATAAGTTAAAAATTTAGCTTATTTTTAATAGCAATATTCTGTTTCAGAAAACCTGGATTTCAATATCAAAACGAAAAAGAAAAATACAAGTTCCAAAGTAAAAACAACTGAAAAATCTCAATTGAAAAATTGGTACTACCTCTTAAGCGTCGGTAGGGGTTTGGATGAAAGGGCCCCAAATTATTTAAAACAAGCGATAGGCTGGTCGTACCATGCGCCCTATGCTGGGCATGATGGAATTCAACTGGCCATCGGTCAGGTTTTTGATCACAAGTCTGATCATTTATTTCCTTATTACCGGGATATGCTAACTTGCTTATCAGCGGGACTAAGTGCTGAAGAAATTATACTCAACGGTATATCAAAGGCCACTGACCTGGCCTCTGGCGGCCGCCACATGAGCAACCATTTTGCCAAACCAGAGTGGAATATTCACAATGTTTCCTCCTGTACCGGAAATCATACTCTGCATGCGGTAGGGGTTGCCCGGGCAATGAAAAAGTATAATCATCCAGGTGTTTCAATTTCTTCTCAAGGAGAGTCTTCTGTTTCAGAGGGCTATTGCTACGAAGCTATTAATGGCGCTAGTAATGAAAAGTTGCCAGTCATCTTTGTTTTTCAAGATAATGATTATGGTATCTCAGTTCCTAAATGTGACCAAACAGCTAATAAACGAGTCGCCGATAATTTTTCAGGATTTCTCAATCTTAAAATTATTCATTGTGACGGGAAAGATATACACGACTCAATCAAGGCGATGCAAGAGGCAAAGAAACATTGTCTAGAAATTGGCGAACCGGTAATCGTACACGCTAAATGTGTCCGGATTGGCGCTCACTCAAACTCAGACAAACATGAGCTCTATCGCGATGAAAAAGAATTGGCCGATGCGTTGGCGCAAGACCCACTCGTGCATTTTAAAAAGAAGCTCTTGGCCGATAAATCATTTACCGCGGCTGAGTTAGAAGAGATTGAAGCTAAAGCCGCCAAGCATATCCTAGATGCCCATAAATTGGCGGTCTCGGCCCCAAACCCTGATCCAAATTCAGTCCATGACTTTGTAGTGGCCCCGGCCCATCAGTCTGAAAAATACCCTGATGGAACCCACAGTGAAGGCGGTGAGCCAAGTAAATTCATCGACGCTATAAACTCCACTTTAAAAGCAGAATTTAGAAGGAACCAAGACACCTTTATCTGGGGCCAAGATATGGCCAATAAAGAAAAGGGCGGCATTTTTAATGTCTCTAAAGGCATGCAGAAAGAATTTGGTAAAGAGCGAGTTTTCAACGCACCAATAGCCGAAGACTTCATTCTTGGAACCGCCAACGGATTTTCCCGTTTTAATAAAAATATAAGAGTTGTTGTGGAAGGGGCTGAGTTTGCCGATTACTTTTGGCCAGCGATGGAACAATTAGTTGAAACTTCTCATGAGTACTGGAGAACTAATGGTCAATTTTCCCCCAATGTTTTAATTCGCCTGGCCTCTGGGGGATATATCGGAGGAGGACTCTATCACTCGCAAAATATCGAGGGAACTCTCTGTACTTTTCCAGGACTCAGAGTAGTTGTACCGGCCTTCGCTGACGATGCCGCCGGCCTTATAAGAACCGCCATGCGCTCGGAAGGGCCAACCCTATTTCTAGAACCCAAAGCACTTTATAATGCCAAGCAAGCGATGACCCCTATTCCAGAGGATTTTGAAGTGCCATTTGGCAAGGCCCGCGTTCGGAACGAGGGAACAGATCTTTCAATCTTTACCTATGGAAATACTGTTCACCACTGCCTCGAATGTGCTGTGAAATTAGAAGAAGAGGGATTCAGTGTAGAAGTCGTCGACCTGCGTTCCTTAAACCCTCTCGATCATGAGGGAATCCTCGCCTCGGTCAAAAAAACTAATCGCGCCCTAGTAGTCCACGAAGATAAACTCTTTGCTGGCTTTGGAGGAGAGGTCTCTTCCTTTATCAACGAAAATGCCTTCGAGCTATTAGATGCTCCGGTCAAACGGGTAGGTTCCGAGTACACTCCTGTCGGCTTCAATCGTATCTTAGAGCGAGAAATTCTAATCAACACCGCAAAGATTACTGCTGCTGCTAAAGAAGTGTTGAGTTATTAAACTAAATTTAAGTGCGACTATAAGTTGAAATTATGGTAGTCGACGCCACTGCGTTGACGAAGAATTTCTCTTTGATCGCGAGATATTTTTGATCAGAAAAAAATGAGTCCATTTTTTCTTCGCTTGGAAAATTGATAGTAAAAACTCTATTGATTTTATTTTTGGTCAGACTTTTTAAGACCTCAGAGATTTTAAAATCGTAGCCAAAAGAACCACCTGTCGAATGCAGAATAGGTGTCATTGCTTCACGGTATTGAGTGTATTGCTGGTCGTTTGTAACTTCGAGACCAACTAATATTTCGATCATTTGTACCTCTTCATTTTGGAGCTTTCAAAAAGGGAAAACAGTTTTGTAACTTCTTTCTAATATTATTAGCATTGAATATGAATTGAAAAATCCATTCGACATCCTGGAATAATTTAAAGAAAACGGAGGGAATGAAAAATGGGGTTCCATCGTCATCACTATACGAGCAACTTGTCCCACCAGTGCAACTCTGCGATACCATTCAGTTTTTTGTAACTTCTCCATTTCTAAGTGAAGATTTCTTACGAGAAAAATACCTTGTTCAGGGGCTTTCTACAACTCAAATAGCTAAAGAAATAGGCTCTGCCAGTAGCACAGTCTTAAAATATTTAAGAAAATTCAATATTCCTGTACGGAAACCTTCTCAAAGCATTCGTGGGAAACGTAAGGGCTTTGGGCTTCCATATGGGAAGCGCATAGTCAAAGGTGAACTTGTTAATCTCAAAAAGGAACAGGAAGGTATAGAAAAAATGAAGGCTCTTAGGGAAGAGGGTTATAGCTACTGGAAAATTGCCGCGATCTTCAATTCTATTAAAATCCCTACTCAAACAGGGAAAGGAAAGTGGTACGCTAGGACAATTCAGCAAATACTTGAAAAAAACTAAAAAATCTAGGTACTCCCATCTTTCCTCCCACTAATCCACACTGCCAATTATGTAAATTGTGCTTATTAGGTCGCCACGAACCGCTCAGCGTGGAAGTCCCGGCCAATGAGCTTTAATTACCTCCGGAGGTATAGAATGGAAAAAGACACTTTTATTGAAAACGTCGTGTCGGTGACTGACCCGAATGTTGTGAGAACTGCTCTGCTATCAAATGATAACAAGGAGAAGATAAAACTATCCCTCCAAGCAATCGGCAATGCAGATTTCGTTACTGCACATGCAAATGGGGCAACGGCTAAATTCAAGTTCAGCAAGGAAGTTAAAAAAGCTCTAGATGAAGCTATCGACAAACATTTGCCTAAATTTGAGGCGGAAGAAGGGAAAACTCACGCCAAGAAACTTGTGAAAGATTACGAGTGGGTCATACAAAATGCTCACCTTCTCAAAAGAATCGACATGGTGTTTGGAGGTGACAAAGCCTCTTCAATAGATCCAAACCTCAAACAACTTATTGATGATCAATCGAAAGAGGCAAAGGAATAAAAAGCGAATTGAGTTCGTTTTTTATAAAGAGAATTTATGAGGTGAGGCGGGCTTACTCACCTTTTTCTAACAAAAGGAAAAATTAAATGACTTTAAAAAATACTTACCAATTCACGACAAGATTAGGTAAACTTCCCTTTAACAAAATCAAACCAGATCCCGCTCTTATCCCTGAAATTCTTGAACACAAAGAAATAAGGCCAGATACTGCAATAGAAGATAAATTTTTCAAATTGGTGACTGAAACAGGCTATCTCGAACCTCTGAGGGTTTGCCTACATAAAGATCAGTATTTTCTTTTACCTTCGTATGAGAATTACAAGGCCAGAGAGAAAATACTTATTGAAAATAAAGCACAACTAGTAGATTGTATCATTGTTGAAGGAGGTACTTGGGAAGAGTTATTATTACTCTCTTGTCGCCTTAACTTATTCAATAATCCTAATAAGCCCCACCTTAATCGACTTATTACACTCGATCTTTTGTACGAAGCCTGTGGCTTCAATATAAAGAAACTCAAAAAAGGCATGGGGATTTCAGAAACAAATGCAATTGGCAAAAGGCAGCTACAGAAAGATTTGAGATTAATTAAGTGTCCAGAACTTTTGAGCCGTGTAATCGGGGTTGATCTTTGCAAAAAGGAGGAAGAAAATGTCTCTCATTGAATCTATTATTTCTCCAAAAACTATTGAAATTGACATGACGGCCTCACAAGCGGACAAAATACTTACTGCCTGCAGGGGCGACAAAAAGATTATTAAAAAAATTCTGGAAGCCTACGATGAAGAACGTAAGAGGCTTGACAAATATTATGCTAATCCCGAAATGCTTGGAAAGCCTTTGTATCTACGAAAACCTCACTTCGTTTTTGAAAAAATGCTTCGGATTGCGGACAACATTGCCCAAGGGCAGGGCTACAGCCCGCTAGATAGCGAGGACATGCTTGACCAAGAATGGGCACTTAATTTCAATGAGTTTACCGGAGAGATGAAACTTCCAGAACTAAAATTCAATGCGTACTCAAAAAGGCCTAAGGACGTCAAACTGATGATCGAAGCAGCTTTCGTCGCGCATAAATTTTATACCAGCATCATTGGGCACCTTAATCGAATCCGTCCAAATGAAAACGGCGAACCGCTAAAGGTTGCTGCTGAAAACATTAATCCTCTGATTGAAACCCCGCCAAACAAAATTGAGCTTAATGATCTTTGGTATATTAAGAATTTTATTCAAAAAGATAAAACTCTTTATTATTGCAATCGAAGGCGTTTTCTGAAAATTTTAGAATTAAAGCCTATAGATTTTGGTTTTAAAACGAGCCGGTGGGATGAAACAACTACTTATAAAGAAGCAAGAGGTCGGTGGAAAAATTGGCGAAAAACAAAATTTGAAAAACAAGTACAGAAATGGCACAAGGGCGATGCTAATAGTCACCCCTCAGTGAAATTTTATGTCTATATCGAAAACTTCTTAAACATGAACTGTAAAACGACACTAGACAAGAACACAGGGAAGGAAATCGACGCAATAATGTATAATATTAATTTCAGCGATTTTTTCAATGAATTGTTCGCCTATGTTGTGAATCTTCAGGAGAAGTGGAACAACCGTCTCTTTTTACGTCCTAACACGTTAAAGTTGACTGAGAAGTTGGTTGTATTCTTTTCTTCTCATAAAAGTCAATCGTTGTTTTTCTGATCTAACTTTAATTATTTTTTC
>JABGVH010000084.1 GCA_018646195.1 Halobacteriovoraceae bacterium | reverse complement strand
GTGGAACAGGAAGCGGAAGCGATACTGGAAGTGGTGGAACAGGCACTGGTTCTGGCTCGGGAAGTACCGCCGCCCCAACAACTGTCGCCTGGCCTTCAGATATTATGGACCGCATTTCTCGCGAACTCGAAGGCGAGATTGATGGTGTTGGCGCCGACCTTTCGGCCTCAATTTTTGAATCCTTAACTGATATTGACCTATTTAAATTTGATGTCATGGACGGCAGCGGAAAAATTAATATTTACCGTAAGGTCTATGACAACCACGATATTATTGATTCCTGGACCGCCGTCGACACCCTAAGAGTTCCAATAAGTTTTCCGGTAGCACTCACTGACCCGGTTTCTGTCGGCAGTGGTAATTTCAACCTTAACCTGTCAGTTGCACTGGGAGTTAGGGCGCTTAATATTCGCCAGGTCCTGCCGAAGGATTTTCGAAAACTTCCAAATTTAGAAGAGCTAAAAAAAGAAGTTAAAGAATTAATTTCTCTTAAAAAGAAAGTTGAATCTGCAAAAGAAAAAAAAGAAGACATAGCTGATCCTAAACCGGAAGACTCAGACGGTAGCGTAAAGCCTAGTCTTAGAGGTGGAATAATATGGAACTCAAGAAATCCACAAACCCGTGCTCGCTACAGCAAGCTATTAAACTTACTTTCGAATCCTTTTAAAATTCCACTGACAGAAAAGCGCATCAAGAAAATGCCTGTTGGTGAAATCTCTTCATACACCTTAGACGGCTCAATTCAACTAGGCGCCAACGTCGGTTGGTCCGCCACTAGTTTTATCGGACTTGATACTGCTTCAGTAGGAGTTGGTGTCACAACCTACCTCTCAGGTAGTTTTCAAGTTTCAGTACTCAAAGAGAGTAAGCGCTACGCAAAACTAAAAGTGACACGTAGGCGAAGTCATGGCGTCTCCACTACTCTGGGTTCAGTATCAGTGAGACATGAAGTTTTCGAGGGCTTTTTAGTGCTAGGCCATAGGATCGGAGATTTTCGCGCTAACTTAGTCCCCTTTAGTCTGGGATTTAATACAAATGTAGCTAAGAGCTTTGATGTCGCCTACCGCTACGACTTAGAAGACCCCAATGGACTTAAGGCGTATAAGAGAGCCGCCTTTGGTAGGCTTAAATTATCAGAAGAATACTCTCAAGCACGCAGTGGCGTTGAGAAAATTATCGTCCGTCATCAAAGAGAAGTTTCACATTCTAGAAGTTATAAAATGAAATTAAGTATTCTCTATGAACGCGCCCATTACTCCCGCGATAGTGTGGCAGCGGCGGTTATTACACTTGATGGTGAGGATCATCACCTTTTCCGGGCCATCACAGACAACTCTAAGGCCTTTGATACTATTTGGGGTCATAAAGAATTAAAGCGTTATCGTTTTCACACAACAATTGACGGCCAGCTTTGGCAGGGCCCAGATAATAAAGGCATGTCCCTTATGGTCGAAGGAACTCTTGAAGATTCCAAAACCAATGGTAAAGAGCTGCTTCGCTATATGCATGAAGTAGAAACCGCTACCGGAATACCTAATATCTTTGAGCGCGCGCCTATCAACGAACCAACTCCTGACCGCTGCTTAAATCGAATCGACAATAAACCGGTTATTGAAGACAAGAAAGAGGGCCTCGCTCCCTTGTCCTGCTTGCTACCGAAAAAGACCCGCTACGGAAAGTCTTCTTTTCACTTTAGAATTGGTTATCACCGCAATCAGCTTAGAAAATTTGCCAATTTTCCAACAGAAAAAATGTGGCCAATTTTAGAAAAGGCCTTCAAAATTAAAGCCGGGAAATGGCAGTCTGCCAGGTCTCGCTTCTGGCATTTCTTCAAAAGAATCCCTTTGGCCTTCCTAAATATTCCTCTGTACCTTGTGGATGGCTATTTTAAAAAAGGTGGAGATGTCATTATGGCCAAACGCTTTTTTAAGCGTTGGAAAAAGCTGAAGAGGACAAATGATCCGCATAAGCTTGCTAAAAAAATCGCCAAGCTTTTCCGCACTGTAAACTTTAGTCGTGAGCTAGTTTATATTATCCGCGAGGCCTTGAAGGGCGAAGAGATTAGCTACTTTATTCAGGCCAAGGCCAAACCTTTTGGACAATTTACTAAACAGGGAAAAAATATTCCAAAGGTTGATACTGTCACTCAGCGCGCCCAGCAGGCACTTGATTTTGACAGAGTCGGCTCGCGCATTACAGTAGACCCCGAAGCGCTCGTTGGTGCTCTAAAGATAGATAAGGATGACGACGATCCTGATAAAGTGACCATTCGCTTTCACTTACCGAAAGAGCCTCACTTTCTATTTTTTAGAGTCGATAAAACATCCAATTGGGGCAAATTCAAAAATATCTTTAAAATGGTTATCGCCAATAAAGAAATTTTTAAGCCGGGTGATAATACAATTGTAATTAAAAGAGAAGAAAAGCTACCTGGTCTCAAGAAAACACTCTCTGAGGCGCTCTTTAGAGGCAAGTACGTCACCTTAAAAATGGCCACCAGTAGGAACCGCCAGACCTGGGGCCCTGTTAGTAGTTATCGAATACGCATTAAAAAGGCCTCAGATGATGAGGCCGATGATGACGATGACGATGACAAGCCTGAGACTAAATAAAGGGTCTGCTGAACATTCCCGAAAGTGGGTTGGGTGGCAGTTGAATTCCCTGAGGTGGTACCGGAGGGAATTTTGTTCCTGAGGACTGGAAAGGCTCGATTTCGCTATCTAAGCTCTCATCTTCTCCTACTCCCACTTCACAATCCTCGTCAGAGAGCTCTCCACATTCCCTCTTAGGTACAGTAAAGGTTTTATAGGCATATTCACTACAGCTAGAGTTACCAAAGCTTATTCGCATATTATAAGGGTACTTGTGAATGTTTGGAATTTTAACTTCCTCGTCATGATCTGAGGTCTTTTCTTTACATTCCTCATACTTAGTCTTGCAGGCCCAAGTAAATTTATTATTTTTACTTTCCTTAATAAATTCTTCATAACCATCGCCTTTTAGCTTGGCCTTATAGCTGAAATAGACACTGCCGTCATCGCTCTCAACTTTTTCTAAGTCTATCTCAAACTTAATTTTGCAGTCGCTAGTATCGGGAGTCGAAGTCGAGCTAGGAACCGTCGGTTCTGCCGGTACTTCATCTTTGACTCCTGGACCTCGGTACTGGAAGAAAGGTGCCAGCGGTTTTGCAGCTGCTGCCTCGAAAAGTTTTGGGTCTATATCCTTAACTCCGTCGGCACTTCTTAAAGTCAGAACTTGCTCGGATACTACTATCTCTGCCACTTTTTTCTTATCTTTTGTCACCTGAATATAGGGGTGAACTTCCTTATCGGGACCGTAGCGCATGGGAGTATCCTCTCGCAATCCAAGCATGTCTCTGGCGCGCTCATATTGTTCAATTTGTTTTGGATCACTACCTTGGTAGAGCTTTGCCAGCTCTTCTAGCGCCATCTTTGGGTCTGGTGTTTTACCGTAAACCTTGTCATAGATAGATATTAGCGAACCTTCACTAGCAGGTACTCCGTCCACTAGCTCATCCCCTGCAATAACATGCAGGCGGTAGAGGAATTCACCTCTATTGGGAGGACTATTGCGGGCCACTTTTTCGTCAATGAAGGCCGTCATATCACTGGCCTTTTTTGAGTTAGCTGGCAGGCTTAAGTTAGCGAAGTACTTCACTCTATCTTCGGGTTTTTTAAGATCCAAATCCTTACCAATCTCTCTGGTGTTTTCTAAATGCATTCCCCAATAGGTTCTATAATAGGTCTCTTTTATTTCTTTCTCTTGAGTCCCGTCATATTTTAATTTGATCAAACTGTCCTTCTTAAAAGTTTTCTTGCTGCCATCCTTCAAAGTAATAGTAATATCGTCGCCATCTCTTTCAAAGGCAGTTACAGTACCCGGCCCAAAGACTTCGGCAGGGTTGGTTCCGGTTTTAAATTTAAGGTCTAGCTTACTTATATCAACTTTTCCTTTATTGTCTTCGAAGAACTTTTTAATGGCAGCAAAATCTTCATCACTGAATTTTTCTTTCTCCCAATTAACGGAGACTCCCATTTTGACCATTCGAGTTTTGGTAGTTTTAGAATCGTAGACATTTTCAATAGTTTTTCCGGTAATTTCTTCGGGAGGAGTTCCTAAACTTAGCAATACCAATTTCCCGTCGTCGCCAACACTCTTTATATAGTATTCCATACCGTCATCTAAGAAAATAGTT
>JABGVH010000138.1 GCA_018646195.1 Halobacteriovoraceae bacterium | reverse complement strand
GGGCCAGAATTTATGATTCCTTTTGGAAAGGCCAAAACAGTAAGAGAAGGCAGTGATGCCACAATTGTTGCTTGGGGTGCCTTGGTTCAAAAATCAGTTGAGGCCGCCAAGAAACTGGAAGCCGAAGGTAAGTCAGTTGAAGTGATCGACCTTAGAACGATTGCTCCTTTTGATATGGAAGCTATTAAAACTTCACTCCGTAAAACCAATCGTCTCTTGATCGCCCATGAAGAAATAAAAACTTCTGGCTTTGCCGGTGAAATTGCCGCCAGAGTTAATGAAGAGTGTTTCGAGGCATTGGATGCGCCAATACTAAGAGTCGCTGCTCTCGATACTCACTGTGCTTACAATCCTGATCTAGAGGAAGTAATACTGCCCCAAACTAGTGATGTCGAAAAAGAACTGCGTAAGCTACTGGCCTACTAGAGAAGTTTTTGATTGAAGGCGCGGACAAAATTGGCGGGTGAATTCTTATTCATTCGGAAATAAAGCGCTGGTTCGATTAGCTCCAACTCCATTAAATAAAAAACTCCGTCCCCTCTGTCGACTAAATCGACGCGGGCGTAGAGAAGCTTTTGCGCCAGGGTATCGATCACTTTGCCGCCTGCACTTAAAAGTTGCGGACTGGCCTCTGGGGTACTGATTATACCACCATGCTCTTCCTGGACCCGGTAGTCGCCCTCACATGGTGTTTTTAAAACAATATGGGAAAATTCCCCATTGAAATAAAAGAGCGAGTATTCCCCTGTTGCTATAACGTCACCAATAAAAGGCTGCGCCATAAAACCGCCCTCAAAAACTGAAGAGGGGACTAAGCTTTCATTTTGGCCAATTGTCAGAGGATAAGTGTCATCGGCATTGGCCCCCACTAGCGGTTTGAAAATTATTTTTTCAACTGCTAATTCCTGAAAAACTTCGGCGACCTTCTTACCCGCTAAATCACAAGGCCAAAGCGTCGGGATAATGGGAACGCCCTTCTTAGACAGCTCTTGCATATAGGACTTATTAATATTCCATTTAACTGTTTCCAATGGATTTAAAAGAATAGTTTCAGAATCAATTTTGGTCAGGACTTCAATGAAGTCGTCCCAATGATCTTGGTAATCCCAGGTAGACCTGATAATGACGGCGTCAAATTGCGACCAATCACAACCACTATTCCAACTGACAGTTTGCACCTGATGGCCGGCCTTCTCAAATTCTGGAATAGTTAATTCATCGTCTATGGTAAAACCAAGTGGTTTATCAAATGATAGGAAGGCCAGTTTCATAAAATTCTCCTGCTCTTTATCTAGCCAATCCTCTTAGTACTGGCAACGAATTTTGTAAAAAGTATTTCTTAGGTGGTGGGTGCATTTCCTGCCCGATGGATTGATGGTGATATAACCGGCCCTGGTTCTTTTGATACTGATGAATTCTCGGTTGGCCAAATTATAATTTTCTTTTTCTTCAGCTATATAACGGGGGTTCATATTAAAAGCGGGTGTGCTGTGGATAAGTAATAAAAATATCACCAAGATCAAGTTTCTCACTCTAAATCCTAATAGTATTACCAATACGATGAGAGGCAAGGTGGCGTAGAAGCTGCCACCGGCTTCCGCTAGGTTTGAAAAGAGGCCAATGATTTTTGGATAGAACCAGAAAATTCCCTCCCCCCAATTTCCTTTCACAAATATATTCCCCCAATAAATAAGCAAGAAGAAAGGAAAGAGAAGTCCAAAAAGAGCGGTGCTTAAGAACCCAAAAATAAAACCAATATAGGTGATAGAGGAAACTTGAAAGTAGGCGATCAGTAATTGGCCGCCAAAAAGTTGCAGTGCTAGCGTTGTCGCCGACCTCTGCCTGCTTGAAAAAATGATTCCGAGAAAGAGAAAACTATAGATCCAACTCAAGGGGGAAGACTTAAAAGACCCGAAGCTAAAGTCTAATAGGAAAACTAGTAGAAAAACCGTGAAAGAAGAATGCTTACCACTAAGTGAAGTCCGCGCCAGCCGGTAAAGCGCCATTCTTTTGAGTGAATAAAAACCGGATAAGAAAAAGGGCAGGCCACAGCAAAGAGCGTGCAAAACTTTGAAAAATAGTAGCGAGCGGTTGCGAGTGTATGAAAAAAGTGGCGAGGCAAGCAAGAAAACCGAGGAGAGATGCAGCCCGGAGGGAGTGAAGAGGTGATAGAGATTGAGGTTGCGATGCTCTTTTCTAAAACGCTTTGTCAGTCCAGACTTATCCCCGGTGACATAGGAGCGCAGCAGTTTCGCCGCTTGGACACTCTCAAAGGGCGGCAGCGGCTGGCGCTTCTTTTTGCGGTAATTACGATGGCCTGTGTTATAAAGCTGGAAAAGCAGAAGGAAAAGGAATGAAAAGCTGTAAACCCAGCCGAGTTTTGAGGTCATGGGCTGTCTATGCAATTGAATATTGGATACGGGCCCTTAACGTATTGAAAAAGAATCGGTATGAAAGGGACTGAATCAAAACTTGCGGAGCCCCCATGAATAAGGCCATTCAAGAATCTATTGCTGAATATTTTAAAGAAGATGATTTAGGACGCAATCAGTACTATTTGGAAAAGCTCCCGGCAGCACAGGTTAGCTGCCAGCTGAAAATAAAATCCGATCTGGTACTGGCGGGACTGCCCTGGTTCTTTGAGACTTTTAAATACCTAGGTGAAAATGAAATAGACCAAGAGTATTTTAAAAAATTTGAAGGCCGCTCTTATAAGGCCTTTGAAACTGAGCTCAGCTTTCCTATGCCTTTTTCAATGGCGCTAACAGGTGAGCGAATTGCCCTCAACCTTTTACAAAGGGCCTCTTCCATCGCCACCTTCACTAAAGAATTTGTCGATAGGGCAGCGGGTTCTGGCATAAGTATTTTAGACACCCGCAAAACTACTCCCGGTCACCGGGCGCTCGAAAAATACGCGGTACGAACTGGCGGTGGCCTAAATCATCGTCTCGGTCAGACTGACATGTGGATGGTTAAAGACAATCATAAAAAATTCTTTGGAGGTATCAAAGAGGCGGTTAGCTTTTTTGAGCAGATGGGTTCTTTTTACAATCCTATCGAAGTAGAAGTTCACGACCTTTCAGAACTAACCGAGGCCTTTGAGCTGGGAATAAAACATATCATGTTAGATAATTTTACTCCCGAGCAAATAAAATCTGCCATCGATTTAAAAAGCGACGGTGTTAGCTATGAAGTATCCGGGGGAATTACCCTTTCAAATATTGATGCTTACTTATTGAGTGGGGTGGACGCCATTAGTATCGGCGCGCTGACTTATGCTCCTCCCCCAGTTGACCTGAGTTTAAAATATGAGCGTTTATAATTTTGACGTTTTGATTATTGGTTGTGGAATAGCTGGACTGTCATCAGCTGCCCGCCTCGCTGAGTCTGGACTTAAAATTGGAATTTTAACTCGTGACCAGAAACCCGAAGAATCGAATACCCTCTACGCCCAAGGGGGCATTACTTATTCTCCCAAAGGCCAAAATGGTTTAGTAAACGATATCGCCAAGGCCTCTTCTTATACCAGCAATACCCGTGCCGCTGAACTACTAGAGAAGCGCTCAGGAGCGATCCTGGAAGAGATTCTTTTAGAGAAGGCCGCCACAAGTTTTGAGAAAGACGACCAGGGGAATTTAAAATTCACCCGTGAAGCCGCCCATAGCTTAGACCGCATCCTCTATCAGGGGGATTTTACCGGCAAGGAAATCCAACTAAGCCTGCTCAATTACCTAAACGATCAAGATCGCTTTCCCAATATTTCTTTTTTAACCGGCCATACCGCCATCGATCTACTAACTCCCTTTCACCAGGGAACTAAAATTCAACAGCGCTATGAAGAGAACCGAGTGATCGGCGCCTATGTCTTGAATCAAGAAACCGGTCAAGTCACTAAGGCGATGGCCAAGGTCACCATCTTGGCGACTGGCGGAGTTGGCGCGCTCTATCTTCACCATTCAAATTCTGAGGGTGCCAGGGGAGACGGTCATGCCATGGCCAGAAGGGCCGGCGCAATTATAACTGACATGGAGTTTATCCAATTTCATCCCACCACCTTCTTTGATAAATCAAGTCACCGCCGCTTTTTAATTAGCGAGGCGATTAGAGGTGAGGGGGGAATTCTTATCAATGCCAATGGCGAAGAATTCATGAAGAAATACCACCCCGACAGGGAGATGGCGGCGCGGGATATTGTTGCCCGCAGTATCGACGAAGAGATGATTGCCAGCCGCCATGAATGTGTCTATCTGGATATTTCCAAAAAAGATGGAGAGTGGATTAAGAATCGCTTCCCAACCATCTATCAGCATTGCTTGAATAATAAAGTCGATATCACAAAGAATCCAATTCCTGTGGTGCCAGCGGCTCACTATACTTGCGGTGGAGTTAAGACTGACCTCAAGGGCCGGACAAATCTTATGAACCTCTACGCTGTAGGAGAGGTGGCTTGCACTGGTCTCCATGGTGCCAATCGCCTGGCCTCAACTTCATTGGCCGAAGGCCTTACTTGGGGATACTTGGCGGCGGAAGATATTGAGTCACGAGTTCACGATAAAGAACTTTATAATGCTGACCTTATTCAGGATTGGAGAGTAGGAAAAGGCGACGCCGTCGATATGGCGCTTATCCATCAGGACTTTTTAACTCTCAAACAAACCATGTGGAACTATGTAGGCCTGACTCGAACCGGTAATCGCCTAACTCGCGCCAATGCCATGTTCAGAGAACTGTTTGATGAAATCCAACGCTTTTACCGCCACTCAGAAATTCGCGACGAACTGATCGGTCTGCGCAATGCTGTCGAAGTTGGCTATATGGTTTTGAATGCCTCTAATCGAAATCGCGAATCAATCGGCTGCTTCTTCCGTAAAAATTAATTCAGAGGCCTCGGTCAACTTGGCGTCGACGGGAATATCTTTCATCATGCCAGAGAGACTGCGGCAAGGTCCTATATTGATAAATTCTGTGACATTTTTTTCACTAACTAGTGTTTCGATCGCCCGGTGCCAGTGAATGGTTTTGGTTATGCAAAGGAGAATTTCCTCGCGGATTTCTTCTGGCTGTTTGAGTTCTTTGCAAGAGAGACTTGAGAAGATTCTTTTCTGGGGAGCTGTCATGCTGACGGTTCGGTATTCGTCTTCCACTTTTTCGACATAGGGTGCGATGTAACGTGAGTGGGCGGGGTAGTCGAGAATAGGCATAACCGCCCAGCGTTTCTCTTTGGCCCTTTCTCTAATCAATTGCAGCTCTTTAAAGCGGCCGCCAATATTTAAAAAGCGCGGGGTCAGGTGGGAAGCGTCAGTTCCAATTTCTTCAAACCAGGCCATGTCTTCGCTAGAAAAGGGATGGCTGACCTTCGCCGCCACTCCGATATTGGCGCCGATCTTATCGACACCCTCTATGTTTTTTGTGAAGTGAACATGGTTCACCACCGCGTCTTCAAAAAGGTAACTGCCGGCAGCGATCGCCCTGGCATTATCTCCAAGTGAGCAGCCCATAAGCCAGTCGTACTTAAGTCCAGCACTCTCTAGCTTTTTATAGACTCCACATTGGATTGAGCAAATGATCACCGCCGCCAGGCTGAGGTTTTCAATGGCGTAGATTTCATCTTTTTCTTTTTGGACTAATTGATTGAGGTTTACCGTAAGGTTAAGCCGGCTTGCAAGCGCCGCTTCCGCTCTTTTGAAATATTCTTGGACTTCGGGAAGTTCGATAAAGCGACCGCGGTCGGCGCGTCTCATTAGCCCATTGAGTCCTGGGAAAATGAGGCAGGTACTCACGAAAGGCTCTCGTCTAGCTGATAGAGAGTTGAGAGAATATTTCTTTGAAGGGTATTAAAGGTCTCTTTTTCTTCTGTAAGAATTTTGGTTTCACGAAGCCGCTTCTTTTTAAAATAGCCTAGTAGGGCATGGCTAAGTGAGATGTCCATACTCTCTTCAAAGACCGTCCGTAGGTGGTCTTGCAGGATTTTATCGCGCAGGGGAAAATTCTTTTGGCTGGCTTGAATGCTAGCGCTAAAGCTCGACTCCATCATTTTATAGACCGGGTCTTGAGTGTATTGGCGCCTGGTTAAGAGAATCGAGCGCTTGAGGATATTTGCTTCTTCTTTACTTAAGAGCTCGCTCGCCAGACTCCAAATCCACGCCAAGGAGGCCATCGGATGAGACATGATTTGTTCTTCAAATTGATGGTCTTCATCTTGCTTTAAGAATTTATTGGCGCGTTTTTTTAATCTCTTAATCGCTAGGTAGCCAAATTCTTTTTCGATTATATGCAGTTTACTTAGGTTGAGCTGTTTTTCTTTAGGAAGTTTTTTAAAGAGCCTTTCACCCAATTGGATATGGCCTTTTTCTTCCGCAATAATGGCGGGCATTTTCTCTTTTACTTCTTCAATTTTTGTTTTCTTTATATAAGCGCCGTAAGTCTGGAAGGGAAACATCTCAATTGTCATCGCTCCATGCACATAGGCGGGGTGTTTGCCTTTGAGACTTGAGAGAAAGGGATTGCCAAAGAAACCCATTACGAAGGTTTCGCTTATTCGCATAAAGTCGGATTCAAGGCTTAGGTAGTCTTGATCGAGGCAGCTCTTTTTGGCCAATACGGCAGGGATCATTTTTAAAATTTCAGCGCAGTGGCGGTCTTCGTCAGCAGCGTGTTCTCTTATAGTTTGGATTTCGTTTTCGGGAGTACTTTTAGAAATGCTGCCACGGATTTGATCGGCCGCCTTGGCCTCCATTTTGGCCATGCAATTCAGCCACGCCACTTCTAAGCGGGGGTCAGTCGTCACTACGGATATAAATTCGCGAATTATAGAATGAAATGGTGTCGAGGTCATCGGTCCTATCCTTTGCGAGCAGAGTGAAGCATAAAGACTAGTTTGAAGAGAGTTCTCTACTAGTTGATAGCTTTTACTTATGCTCCCAGAGCGGGGGGACCTCAATGGGGGGTAATGCTTAATTTTAGAATAGTTTGCTACTAATTGCTGTTGAATAGGTAAGAGTTACTAGGGGTGTTAGCTTTCTAACAGGTATATTTAATTTAAAGTGCTTAGGGGGTTTTTTAAAGCAGGTCGCTGAAAATGATGATGAAAAGCAGACTCATTATAAAGATGATCATAGATTTTTTCTCATAAAAGGAAGGTCCGGGCCCAGTCAGAAGACTGGACCCAGGGCTGAGGTAGGTGGGTCTGGTGGGTTCCGGCGGGTTCTTCCTTGTCCCTTTCACCGGTTTAGATTGTTGCTTCATTCCAAAGATATGTTTGCCGACGGATAAGGTTCCATGAAGCAATCGAGAGGTTATATCGATGCCGGCGATTGTGTTGTTTTTTAAGCGGCCAATTTCTTGAATTGCGAGAGGAGGAAACCAACTCCCGATTCTTCAACTTGCGCCGCCATTTCTTCTTCTCTTTCTCGCTGCCATTTTGTTTCGTCGATCTTGTGGCAGGCGTTCATCTCGTTAGAGTACTTAGAGAGGAAAAAGCTGGTCTTATTGTCTAATCCACAGAAGTCCAGTTGGTTATTCTTGCAAGGTGACAGGTCCCACTTGCAATTTACGAAGACTGTTCCTTTGAGGTGGCAGTAGTTCATTTCAGTAAATTGAAAGCTGCAATCAATGAACTTGCAATTTACGAACTGGCAATTCTCGATCTTACTGGCATAGAAAACACAGGACTGGAAGGTGACATTTTTAAAGGTAGTGAGAGAGAATAGAGAGCCAGAAATTTGTAACTCATTGAGATCACTGTTTAACAACGTTTCGCTTTCGATAACTTCGTAGCGTGATCCTTTTGAGCCTCTATTGATTTCGCCTTCGTTTTGTTCTCCAGAGTGGTTGTGAAGTTGAAGGTTGAAGTCAATAAATTTCGTTAGTGTGTTCATGGCAGCCTCCCGGCCCTGTGTTTAGAGTCTTGCAACGCTCGACTCAATTTCATCTTACAATAATTGACTGATTGCGTCAAGAAATATAATTGCATCAAGAAATAAATTTGCAATCCGATAATGATATTGAGCAGTTCTCTGATTGCAGGCTTGCAATTTGAACTGCTTAGCAAGTTATTGATTTTGTTGGCCAGGAGGCTGTGATGGCAGAGTTTAGTAAAGGCAAGCTGGATATGTTCCTCGGTGTAGTCCGTAAGTACATGCAAGTCCGTGGAGCACTTTCTCAAAAGGACCTGGCCGAGAAGACCGAGATCGGGGTTTCCACTATGAGCCGCTTCCTCAACCGCCGTGCAACCGAGCTAAACCCTCAGATGATAGCCAAGATAGTCGCTAAATTGAATATCCCCCTTCATGAGATGATCGATTTTGTCGAAGAGGACTATGCAGACCACTTTATAAGGCTGGTTAAGTTTTATAAGGATGAAGAAGTGCCCTTTAGTCCCGGAGAGGGACCTGCCGAAATCGAGGGTGATGATCCTGTGATGGAAGGCGAGGAAACTCTCGAAGAGGAGTTTGAAGCGGGGGAGGAAGATGCCCTGGCGGATGCCTTGGGAACTGGTGGAACCGCCAAGAAAAATGTCAGCGGTTCTATAAAGGTTGGAGGGAAACGCCATAAGGTTTCTTTTCCACAAGGTGAGGGGGGAGATTTTAGAGAGCGCATAAGCTCACTAACCGCCCGTCAAAAAGGTTTTATCCATGACTTTTTGAACCTGGATACGGATGGCAGGGATTTAGTAGTTGATATTGGTAAAAACATAATTTCCTACCTTAGACAGAAAGGAATTGATTTTTGAAAACGGTCTTTATTATTCTTCTTAGTCTGATAGCGCTTCCAGCGTGGGGCACACCTGACAAAGTTGAATTTATCTTCCTCTCTATGGAGAAGATGGCCCTCTTAGATGAAGCCCTAGAAAAACAAGACGCTGTTCACCTAGCTAAAGTCGCTGAGCTGGATTGTATCCCTATGGGTGACGGTTGTTTTAATCCACAGAGTGGATTTACTGAAACCGATAAGAAAGAAATACAAGAAAAGAAACCTTTGAAGTTACAAAAACCAAAAGACGAAATTAAAATTAAAACTTTTAATTCTCTCGATACCTCACTGATTAATTGCGATAAGAATTATTACTTTGATATGTTCTGTGGCAAAGCTAAGGGTTCAGTTGCCAACGGTGGTGAAGTTGAAATCTGGGTCGACACCTCGTCTTCTCTGCGCAAGATGGATTATTCCAAGCAGCCTAATTATTGCAAGCGCCGCGCTTTTGTAAAGAAAGCGGTTGAGGGCTGCAAGGGAAAGGTCTCAGTTTCGGTTTTCAATACCACCTTAAAAGGTATGGGAGATCTCTCAAATATTTGTTTGAATTACGGTGCCAACGATACCGACAATATCATCGAGTGGGTTAAGCAGTCTAAGGCCAAGTATCTTTTGGTGGTGACCGATATTGATGAGCTCAATGGCAAGCTTTCAGAGTTCCTAGACGAAGTGGGAGCGAAATTGCACGGGACCGAAGTTACTGATTTTACTGTTTCAGACCTGGTTAAATTCACCAATACATTCATTAAAACTTGTAAGGCCGTTAAAAAGTAATAGCTCAACAACAAGCATTGACCAAGCGTCTAGCAATAGGTATTTTCCGGCCATGTTTGAGACGGCAATAAAATGGTCAGAGCGCGAGTTTGTGCACCTTCCTTGGAGGGTCGAGCGGACTCTCTACAGCACCTTGGTTTCTGAGCTGATGCTCCAGCAAACCACAGTCTCCACCGTCATCAATTACTACCGTCCTTTTTTAGATAAATATCCAACCGTGGAAGCTCTGGCGAATGCCACAGAGGAAGAAGTCCTGATGAGCTGGAAGGGTCTCGGTTACTACCGCCGCGCCCGCAATTTGCATGGGGCGGTTAAAGAGATCCTTAAAAAGCATGCAGGAATTATTCCCCAAGATTTTGAAACACTTTTGGCAATTCCTGGTATTGGCGCTTATACCGCCAACGCACTTTTGAGTATCGGAGGCGACCAGCAAGCATTTCCAGTCGACGCCAATTTAGAGCGTATTATTTCTCGCCTCTACGGACTTAGAAAAAAGAAAGGCCCCAAGCTTCAAAAAGAAATTTCGCAACTTTTTAGCGAAGGCAAAATTATAACCAATCGAGAAAAATATTCTTTCCGCGCCCTGGCCGAAACGCTAATGGATGTGGGGAGAGTTTTCTGCCAGGCCAATAAGGCCAATTGTAGTGAATGCCCTCTTTCAAAAAATTGCATGGCCTATCATATGGGTAATCCTCTTGGTTACCCGCTCAGCGGTGAAAAGAAGGCCAGTCAAAAGCAGCAGCAATTAGAGCTCTTAAGAATCTTAGTAAAGAAAGATGGAAAGGTCCTGGCCTATAAAAAGAACGAGAGTGAATGGCTTAGCGGTCAGCTTGAAATTCCTACTTTCATCCTTGAATCGGAAGATAAGAAATTAACTCAATACCCACTCTTGAATAAAAGTTTTGACCTGGCGCTTTTAAAAAATTTTAAAACCGGCATTACTAAATACCGGATTAATAATTTTGTCGCCGAATTGAGTGAGGCTGAATTTAAACAACTGGGTCTCGATATGAGTCGCTATAGTTTTTATCACTCTGACCCCAGCGTTTCGAATTATTCAACCTCGACTCTAAAAGCATTTAATAAACTGGACTAGGCGATGGCTAAATTATTCTTACTTTGTTTATTGCTCTCTTTTACCCCAAAAGCGCAAGCTAGAAATCCTTTAAAGTTGACTACCTTTAATGCCGGCCTAGCACATACCTATGTTCCTCATGCCAAAGAGCGTATACCGCACCTTCTCAGCGCCCTCCAGAATCATTCAACTGACGTACTTTGCTTGCAAGAAGTTTGGCTTAAAAAAGACCGTAAGAAATTTCTTAAAGGACTTCAACAAAACTTTCCCTATTCTTTCTCTTCCAGAATCGAACAGCTCAAGTCGAAACGCCGACCAACTTGTAAAATTGGCGAACTCTTTGGAAAAGATAAATTTGTATCCTGTATGCGAAACCTTTGTGGTGGCTTAGACGGTGATGAGTTTACCGACTGTATCTTACAAAAATGCGGAGGCGCCTTAAATAGTTTGGTCGCCTCCAATCGCGAATGTGCCTCATCACTTATGGCGCAAGTAGGGAAGAGTTCCCTGATGGGTTTATTGGCAGTGCTCAGTCCCTTTAAGAGGGCCGGACTCTTTGCTTATAAAGGATCGGACGGGCTCTTATTGCTTTCCAGAAGCCCATTAGTAAATACTCAAAAAATAGACTTCAGTGATATTTCAACTCTTAATCGCAGAGTCGCATTGACGGCAGAAGTAGATGGACAATTAATTGTCTGCACCCATTTAACCGCCGATCATGGAGCCGAGGTTCCCTACACTGGAAAATTTAAAACTTGGAAAGATGAGCATCGCGCTCAAGTCGAGAGATTGTTGTATAATGTTGCTAAAAAAGATCAGCCCTCGGCAATCCTGGGAGATTTTAACTGCGGGCCTAAAGTTACCAATTTAGGAATTCAGGGAGAGCTCTCAAAAAGCTGTTCGCTTTTTAAAATGGCGGGTCATAAGAATGCTCTTTTTGAGTTTTCCCCGGAATGCACTTTCTGTGCTGGAAATTCTCTCAACGATGAAGACAGTGGCGATAAAATCATTGACCATATTTTTGTTAAGAATTCTTTTCTTGGTTCGGCCAAAATCCTCTTTAAAGAGCCGGTGCTGCTTAAGTCTGGGGTTAAAAGCAACCTATCTGACCACTTTGGGCTACAAATTGAGGTTATGCCTAGGTAAGTAGCTGAAATAAAGAAAGGTAAGTTTTACACTTCGCGTTATAAAAAGCCCACTTTCTGGTATTTTAGGCTGATAGACCACTATTGGAGTAAACATGTTGATCGCGGCGTTTTGCCTCATTCTCAGTTTCTTTTCCCAGTCTGCAAATGCGCTGACGGTAGACCTGCATCTAACCCTCAACAAACGCCAGTACTACCGCCAAATAGATAAGAAGACGCTTAAGAAAATATCCTCTACTGTCACCGGAATCAAAGAGCTGACACTTTCTGAGGGTTCTTCGATTCTAACAAAAGTAAAAAAAGAATTGAATTACGGCCAAGAGATTGCCGAGCGAGATGAAATCCGTACCCTCGATAAAAATACTATTGAGATCGTTGGTGAATTTGATGAAGACCCTAACAATGAGGTCAAACCAACCACTGCCCGTGTCCGTCGGACTATTTTTCGCAACCTAAAAGAAATTACAATTTCAGCTATAGAAATGAAATTAATTTTCGCAGAAATTCTATTGGAAAAAACAAAAATCGCGGTGGATGAATTAAACCTTGATCGGCGCCAGATAGATTATGAAAAGGCTGAAATTGTCACTTACCTTTCGGACCTAATTTGCAAGAAAGTCGAAATAAAGCTACTCGAATGCAAATATACCGCGGCCATTGATTTCAAGGCCAATACCCTCTAAATTTTGCCCCCCCTTAACTAGACAGACCCTCACCATATTACTTAGACTTATCAGTAATAGACCTTCTTTTGGAGACTGTATGAAAAAGGGATTTTTGCTTATTTCTCTCCTGGCACTTTTCGGTGGCTGTACCTCAATAAATAAAAGTCATATGAATGGCTCAATAGGTATTACTATTCAAAGCCAGATGGAAGCAAAGATTGATGTCGATCTTACTCGCAAGCTAACCGGTTATGCTTCTGGTGGTTATCTTTTTCACCTCTTTCAAATCAGCGGAGATAATAAATACGCCGATGGAATTGGATACAACGGAGGCAAGGCCAGTTGGCTACCAAGTAAAATTGAGGCAATTAAATCTGCAGCAGCTTATAATGCCATCCGAACCAGTGATGCCGATGTGATTGTTTCCCCACAGTACGTAATTGAAGAAAGTCATTGGAATCCATTCTATAAATTAGTTAAAGTTAAGGTAACAGGCTACGCCGGAAAGGTGGTTAGCATTCGTCATAAAGCTCAATAGGAATTTTTATGAAGTTGCTTCTTATTTGCTTATTATTCACTCTTCAATTTGCTCAAGCGTCAGAGATTGATGAGAAAATGGTGGGGCGGATTTTAGCGGCTTCAGATAGCAAGCAAACCCTATTGGTCAATAAGGGAATAGAGCACGGATTAAAAGTGGGAGACCATGCTAAGTTTTCGACTCCGCTGGGAACTTTTTGTAGAGGCGTAGTGGTAAAAGTCAGCCCCTCTCGTTCAGTCTGGTCAGTTTATCGCTTCCTCACTAAGGCCACGATTAAAAACAATTTAGCCGCCACCATTAAGATTTCGACTCCATTAAAATTAACCACCGACGAAACAAGACACCTAGGTGCTTTTGCCGACGCCTACAAAAAACAAACCGGCGAAAAAATCCAAATTACGCGCAAGGAAGACGGAATTAAAAAAAGCATGGAACGAACCGAAATCATCATCAGCAAGTATGATTCCAATATTGATTTTTCGACTATCGAAGACGCTATGAAGGTAAAGAAGAGAGATACCGAATTAGATTGGAAAGGGGTTGATGGCCTCAAAGATCAAGACAAGCTCAATTCCCATCTAGACTACTCGGCCCTTCGCTAAAATCATTCTTGACATAAAATTGACCCTCAACCCATTCTCTTGACCAACTTTGATGGCATTCTAGCTGTAACCCAAACAGGAGAAACTCGTGAAGTCGCTTATCTTATTTACCTTCTTATTAGTTGCCGCCACAGCAACTGGAACCGCCTTTGGCGCCAGCTTTAAAGAAGCTTGCCCCGATCTAAAAAAATGCATTGAAAACGTCGGGGAGCTAACCGGCAAAAAATATCTCTTCCAAGAAAAAATCAAAGGTAAAATTTTAGCCAGCTCAAATGTCGAACTGACTAGTGCTAATGCCGACACCTTGCTCTCTCATTCCCTCAATCAATTGGGTTATACCCGGGTCCCATTGAATATTGAAAATACCTACTCGGTCATCAATTCAAGGGATATCCGCTACACTCCGACAATTCAAACCAACGCCACCAAAAAACAGGCGCCCAAAATTCCCAATGTAGATGACTATTATATGGTTAGCTACAAGGCCTCTCATCCTCAGATCACCACAGTAGTGACTCGTGCCCTGCGGCCTTTCATGTCTCGCTACGGCAGAATAATTGATAATAAAATGACTGGAACAATAATTCTTCAGGACACTGCTAATAATATTCACCGCCTCTATAAATTGATTGTTGCAATGGATGTTAAGCCGAAGAAGAACTTAGTAACGCAATGGAAGCATGATTCGAAAATGCGCTGGAAGGAAAGAATCGCCGAGGCCGGATCAGTTAAGTGCAGAAAGGAAAAAGGCCACTAGTTTCCTAGCGGCCTTTTAAAAAAGTTGAGAACTAGATGTAAGCCGGATTCTGTCGTGGATTACCATTCTTCTAGGCCAAGGATTGCTCCCTGGCTCAAGCGCTCTACCCGCCTATTCCGACTGGCCGTCGTAAAACATAGGCCTATTTGAGCTTGCACCACGTAGAGTTTAGCCGTTTCATCCAGACTTAACTGGCTCGTCTCTGTTCCACTTGTCCTCACCTTGCGGTGGACGGGCATTACCCGCTACGCTGCCATAGGGTGTCCGGACTTTCCTCCCGCACCTTTTAAGGGGTGCCGGCGGTAATCTATCCTGTCTCAACTGCTGCTATTTATGCACCACGATATAAGAGTAGTCAAACCATTTTTGAAAATGCTAAGAAAGAGGGCATAAATCGTGAATATCCCTAGGTGTAACTTGAAAAATATACAACTGATAATCGTACCTCTGGCACTCTTTTTCGCACTCCAAGTAGAAGCGGCAACTAAGTCACTCGCCAATGAGTTTTTAGGCACTAATTCCAATGTCCTTAAAAATAAATGGAGTGCCGAGAGCTCCCGTTACAATGTGGCCTCAGTCATTGCCGCTAAAACTTGGGGACTTGATTACAGTAGTTCCTACGCCGACGATAAGAGTGAAAATTATTTTGGATTGAATAATACGACCTTTCAATCGCCAACCAAAACCAAAGTCCATACCATTGCTCTGGCCAAAGATTTTCAGTGGGGAGGAACTTTTTCTCTTGAAAACTCCCTAACAAATATCGATGCTCAAAACGCCACTTCAAAAATAAATGAATTCTCGCAAGGTGTTTCCTATACCCAAGACCTTGGTAAGAATTTCTTCGGACGCGACTTTTATTCTGATTTGAATATTGCGCGCCGGAATCAAGTTCTAAGCGAACTGACAAGTGATTCTAATATAGACGCCGAATTACTGGCCTTCTTTAATAGCATCAATAGTGCTCGACTAGACGGTGCTCTAGTAGCCTTACAGGCGGACGCCCTGGCGCGGGCCGAAAGAAGAAGAACCATTGTTAAGAGACGAGTGCGTGATGGCCTAAGAGAAAAAGTCGATCTGATTCAATCAGAGGCAGCCGTTCTCAATCAAAAAGAACAAGTCAAATTGGCCAGTATGCGACTAAGTGGTTCTCTTGAAAAATTATCAAAGGCCTTACACCGTTCAGTCGAAGGCAGTGAAACCGGCGATTTTGATCTCGAGTTTATCAAACTCTCTCCAATTCCTAGCGGTAGCCGGAAAGGCAATAAGCAATTAAAGATCTTAGAGCAGAAGGTTGAAGTCCTCAAAGATTCGCTAGAGAAAGTCGGTTATAGCGCCTTACCTGATGTAAACCTCTCACTCAGCCATCAGAATAATGACTTCGCAGTAGCTCAAAATACCGCGATTAAAGATGGAACTTTAGGGGGAGATAAGTCGGTCACAACGGTTGCTGTTAATTTGACTTGGGCGATTGGAAACAAGCCGCAAAAAGCTGAAAAAGCAGCTCTTGCCATTGATATGAGATCAGCAGAGATGCAGAGTTCAAAAATTCAAAAGAATTTTAGTTACTCAGAAGAATCACTTAAAAATCAAATCCGCTTCCTCGACGTCAATATTACCTCAGTTAAAGAGCGAAAGGCCCTTGCCGAAAAAGCTCTTAAGGAATTCAATCGGCTTTATAATCGTGGCCGGGCAGAACTCGACAGCGTGATTCGCGCCGAGGAAGACCTTATTAGTACCAATATCAGCTTCGTAGAATACCTTGTGAGGAGAGAGAACCTCTTGGGCTCACTGGCCTATCTCTACGGAAGTATCAGACCTTACTTACTTGAAGTGCACGAATGATTGGATTGATCGACTATTTTATTAAGCGCCCTCTGCTTGTGAATCTTTTCACAGTCATGATCCTTATTTTTGGAGGGGTGACTGTCTGGGGTCTGCAAAAGGAAATTTTCCCGCTAGTAGATTTCGATGTGATCATGGTGCGCGCTAGCTATCCTGGCTCTTCTTCAGAAGACGTCGAGAAATTGGTCACCATAGGATTGGAGCGCAAGCTTAAAGAGGTCGATGGAATTAAAGAAATGAACGGACTCTCTGCCGAGGGCAGTTCAATTATTACCATCGAAGTTGATCCCGACTATGAGCTTGAAAAAGTTTTAGATGATGTAAAAAATTCCGTTGATTCGGTAGATGACCTGCCAGACGACGTAACGGTTCCCACTGTTACCAGCCTCAATAATCGCCAGAGAGCGATTATTAAATTATCGCTAACCGGAATTGAATACGACGGGCTTCGTAAGGCCTCTAAAAAATTACGTGATGAATTGGAAAAAATCAGCTCGATTGCTAAAGTTGACCTCGATGGCTATCGAGTAGATGAAATTAGAATTGAACTAAGTCCCAAGAAGATGGCGCGCTTTGAAGTGACCATTGGAGAAGTCGCAAGGGCGATTAAAGAGAGGAATCTCAATCTCTCGGCAGGAAAACTTGAAACGCCTAATGGTGATATTATCGTCCGGACCATTTCAGAGTTTAAAAATACGGCTGAAATTGAAGACGTAGTGGTCCGCTCGAATACCTCCGGATCAAAAATAAAAATAAGAGATATCGCAAAAGTTATTCGGAAACCACGGGAAGGAAGTATTCTTCAGCGATCTAATGGTGAACGGGCGGTATTTCTCGATATTAAATTAAAAGAGACAGGGGACGTGCTCAATACCACTCGCTTATTAAAAACCAAAACAGCCGAGTGGTTTGAAAAGAATTCGAAACGCTACCAGGGCCTAAAATACCGCTACGCCGATGACATGTCCTATTTTGTAAAACGCCGGCTCAATATTCTTAAAAATAATGGGCTAGTCGGAATGGTGCTGGTCTTTATCTGCCTACTCTTCTTTCTCAATTTCAGCACCTCTGTTGTGACTTCAATGGGGGCACCTATTGCATTCATGGTTTCCTTTATCGTGATGGACAGTATGGGGCTATCGCTCAATCTGATTTCTATGTTTGCCCTTATCCTGGTGCTGGGAATGCTGGTGGACGATTCTATCATCGTCTCTGAACATTTTTACCAAAAGCTAGAAGGCGGCATGGACCCTAAGGTCGCCGCCAGAGAAGCCGCCATTGAAACTATAAAACCAGTCACTGCAACCGTTTTAACAACCATTGTCGCCTTTGGGACCCTTCTTTTTATGGGGGGAATTATGGGCAAGTTCCTCTGGCCTGTTCCGGTAATGGTGATTATTTGTCTCTTGGCCTCACTCTTTGAATGCTTCTTTATACTGCCTTCACACCTGGCCGATTTTTGTAGAGTTTCTCCCAAGCAGAAAGGCTCTCGTTGGTACCAACGGCTATTAGATTTATATAGTAAGAGTTTAGACTTATTCCTCAAGGGACCTTGGTTAGTTTTAGGGGCCTCTTTTATTTTTTTAGTGGGCTCAGTTTTCTTGGCAAAAACTATGCGTTTTGAATTATTTCCAGGTGATGACGTCCGGGTAGTTTTTCTACAAATCAAAGGAAAGGTCGGCACGCCGTTAATTAAAACTGACACCACCATGAAGCGTTTAGAAAAAATGGCGATGGAAACTGTCCGCAAAGACGAGCTTGACCAAATTAAAGGTCAAGTAGGAGTCCTACTGAGTCGCCAGAGTCGCAAGACAGGCCACCACTATGGCTCGCTGATTGTTTACCTGACTCCTCCTGGAGAAAGAGAACGCAGTACTGATGATATTCTTAACGAGCTTACTGACAAGGCCAAACCCTTGGCCCCTGGTTACGTCATTACGGTCCGCAAGATGCAAGGTGGACCGCCAAGAGGAAATCCGGTCGAAGTTGAAATTACCGGTGGCGACTTAGAGCAACTTAAAAAAGCTTCTAAGGAAGTTTTAGAGAT
>JABGVH010000211.1 GCA_018646195.1 Halobacteriovoraceae bacterium | reverse complement strand
TGTCTGGACCAATTGAAAAATTTCTTTCAGCTCATTTCGAAAATTCGGACAGGCCTTTTTCTTAATATAATGGCCAATTTTGTGCTGACATAGATTGTGAATAAAATCGGTCACGGTAAGTGCTTGGGCATTGGCACTGAAAAGCAATAAAATGGCGAACATTCTCATGATAACTTATCGAATTCTTCAGTTTTTACCTTAGTAGTCGATAAGAAAGGGTGAAGTATTTTTGGAAAGACCTACTAAAAAAGTCATACTTCTGGGGAATTATTTTGGCCTCAGGCATGGCGCTCTATGCCTATAAGCTCTCTGACAAGTCAGTAGAGAGCATGCAAGGTTTAATTAAGAGGGACGAGCAAGTCCGGACCTTGCTGCGTTCAGGACTTCACCTGCAAAGAGCGATGGCCTTGGCGGCGACTGCCAGCCAATTTAAGAGTCATCGCATCCTCTCCCACGCCAAGAATCAAGTGAAGGCCAGTATTGAACTATTAGAGACTTCTTTTGATTCTCAGAAGCGCTTTATTCCACTGCTTCAAAAAAATTACAATGCCCTGGTGGCGTTAGAAAGCAGCTTTAAAATTAAAAGCCGTATAGATATTGGGCAGCTTAAGGAAATTTTTACTTCACTCGAAAAGATATCAATCGAAATTTCAAAATACGAACTAACGGCACGTCAGGAATCCCTTAAGAACTACCAAGTTGTTTTTAATAATCAAATTAAGGCCAATAACTTACTCCGTTCAATTCAGGTACTACTGGTAATATTTGTTTTCCAATTTATCGTGATATCGATAAAGAGACAGATGACAGAAGAGCAATTGGCCAAGGAAAAGAAAGATTATGTTCAAATCTATAATTCGGTGGTTGAAGGAATCATACTGACCACCAGTGATGGCCGGGTTCTTCACTGCAATCAAGGTGCTGAGAAAATACTAAGTTTGAGGAGCGAGTTTTTAAAAGACCGCCACCTTATCGATATTTTCCCCAATACACTTGATAGAGAGGGAAGTATTGTCGGTCGCGACGAATCCCCTTTTCACCGCGCCTTCGTCAATAAAAAAGGCATAAGAGGAAAAGTCCTCGGCTTTCATACTTTAAACATTGAGAGTAAGTGGATCTCCGTCAATATCCACCCCCAGGATAGGAAAAGGATCGACTCCCAATGGATTGTTTCTTTTTCAGATATTTCAAACTTTGTAGAGGCTGGGCAATTTATCGATCAGCAGAAAAAAAATATTGCCAAGCAAGAGAAGTTTTCAGCACTGGGAGTGATGGCCTCAGGAATTGCCCACGAAATTAATAACCCATTGACGATAATTCAAATCAACGCCGAACAAATAATCGATTCCCTAAAAGCAACTCCGGCGGGGCAAGAGGAAAAAGTCAGTAATAAGGCACAGAAAATTAGCGATACAGTATTTCAGATCACCAAAATTATTACTGGCATGAAAACAATCTCCCGTTCCGAAGAGGGAGACCCCTTTGTCCAAAAGTCACTACCTAAAATATTCAGTGAGATCTGGCCGATTGTAGAGGCCAAATTAAACCGGATGGATGTCTCGCTCAAAACCAGTCACTTTAATAAGAAGATGCTTATTGAATGCCGTCCAGGACAGATCGGACAGGTGCTGATTAACATGATCACCAATAGCGCCCAGGCGATCCAGGACAATCCCGGAGAGAAGTGGATTGAAGTCGCCTGCTTCCGTCGCATGGGCCATCTTGAATTACAAATCACTGATAGTGGCGATGGTATTCCCAAAGAGGTGCAAGAGAAGCTCTTTCAGCCCTTCTTTACCACTAAGGACGTAGGCCAAGGAACTGGTCTAGGCATGAGTATTACCCATAAAATTATAATGGCCCACGGAGGCTCAATAGAAATCGATGACGATTGTCACAATACCCGTTTTGTAATCAAAATTCCCTATATTCAAACCAGTGCGATTGAAGCGGCTTAATTAAAGCCCTACTTCTATTGTTGCCTCAGAGAGCCCAGGACTAGACAGCCCAGGCGCAGTTTCAAAAAAGAGTTTGTATTGAAAATACTTGCCATTTAAATTGGCGGGCATGGTTTGAGGAGAGGGCATTTCAGCTGATGAGTTATTGGCCTCACTAAAGAAACTATTGGCGGTTCCGTCGGGACCTACGAATTGTCCAGTTGAACAATCACTACTGACACAGCCCCTGACTTGCGCCTTCAAGCGTTTTACACCGCGATAATAAAGCGCCTTCATCTCAACAGTCGAAAGTCCGCGTTTCCAAATAGCTATTTCATCGACCTCTATCTCAGTTAAAAATTGATTTTCAGGATCAATCAAGAAACTACCCACCCTAAATTCTCCATCGAGAACCTTGTTATCTGGGACAACTTCCATCCCTCCCTCTCTCATATTATCTATAGTAATAGTCGCCGCCCCATCAACGTCGGAGGCAAAATTAAAATGCCCATCCCATCCAACGTCTCCTGCCATAAATTTTTGACCGTCAACATAGAGGTAGGCGCGGCCTGGGTTGTGACCAGTCTTACTAAACGCTACATGGTGCCAATCTCCATCAGCTGGGTCGACTGTGCTACAAACCGCCTGACCATTTCCTTCACTGTCAATTAGACTGACCATTAGGTTATTACCGCAAAGTCCGTTACAGCGGGCACCTAACCAAATTTGGGGAAAGATAGATTCGGCACCTTCAAGGGTTCCTCGCTGAGCACCCATTATGACACGGGTTGAATCTTCCGATGCATCAACACAGCCACTTAACTTTACCCAAGAGGACCAGCTAAATTCTCCCTTACCATAATCAAATGCCGGGTCTGTCCGACTCGAGGGAATGCTGAGGTAATCATCGCTTTGAAAATGAGTAGCTTGATTAAATTTGCCGGCAGTGTAGACTGCTCTACTTTTCTCTGCAACTTTGTTGAGACCTGCCCGACCTTGGCCGCTGGAGTCTGTTATAGTTGTGCCGTCAATGACACTGCCTCCCTCGATTCCGTCCATATGATAGAGCAGCACGACGTCACTCATGTCGACGCCACCTGCGTGATAGCGATTGCTTTCTTCATTATTTTTGCTGTCATTGGGTAGCGCTTTTCCATAAGGTCCAAGAGGGCTCCAACTAATGCTTTTGGCGTCGGCATTAGAGCCGCCAGTTGAGTAAATTTGGGAAGTGTAGTTACCAGTAACCTGTCCTGCTCCTAAGGCGATACTATTCCCGCCATGAAAAGTATTTAAGTAGCTGCCCCAGTCAAATTCAGCTTTACTAGTATTGCCAAAAGTCCAAGAAGTAGTTCTGGCGATTTCTTCCGTCTCTCGGAATACCTTTTCAGTGACAGGTGCGACTGCTTCTTCAACAGGGCTACTGTCTTCGGCAACTTCCACCTCAGGAGCGGCGACCTCTGGAGCTATTACCGGCGCCTCAACTGGTGGTGCTTCTGCAATAGGAGCTTCTGAGTTGGTAGGTGGGTTGGGATTGCCATTGGTCTTTTTTGAAGGGGAAGCTTTTGCTTTGGGGGCGACCTTAGGTGCATTTTGAGCGGGACTTCTTTGGACCGCCCTGCCACCAATCACTTGAGAGAGGGCCTTACTTTTAGGAGCTGCACTTAAAGCTGCTGCTACTAAAACAGTTGAATTGTCTTGGTCCAATTGGTCGAAGGAAGTTTTTTCGCCACGCCTTTTGGGCTTTGACCAGACCCGTACATAGCGTGGATTATTGCCGGAATCTTCATTGATAATATTCAGGTCTTGCTCAATTTCAACGGAGCGTTTCTCAAGGGTGTTGAGGATTAAGGGGTCATCGAAATAGCTTTTTGGCTGAAAGGTTGAGACGGTGGTTAGGGTGAGTGGCAACACTAGGGTGGCCGCCTTGCCATGAATAGCAAGCAGACCATTGCTCCATTTTTGGATGAGTAATTTTCCCCACATACGTGCAACCCCAATAAACCCAAATTCTTTCTTCTCTATAGTCTATGCTCTATTGTAAGAGCAGGCTCCAGTACCACGTAAAATAGAGGGGTTAGTGCCAAGAAAAACCAATAAAAATTAGCGTTTTTAGCCTCTTAGAAAAGGCAACTTAAGGGCCGCAAATTACTGAGTTATTCCAGTCCGACGATGCCAGATAAGTCACCGTCTTCATTGGCGGGAACTTGTAAGCAGGCAACTGGATGGACGCAGGCATCGATAGTTGCCACCGCCGCTGGACGGTAGTTTCCGGAGTTCTTAACCCCTCCAAAAGGCAGCCTTGAATTGGCACCCACTGACGAACGATTGCGATTGATGACCCCATTTTCGAGCTCTGATAGGCACTTAGAAAAGACCTCGTCATCGGCGGTAAAGACTCCTGCCGCCAGACCGTAATCTCCGGCATTATTGATGGCGATCGCCTCTTCGATAGTATCGTAGGGAACGAAAGTGCAATTGGGACCAAAGATTTCCTCTTTAAAAAAGCTGCCGTCAAATTGCGGTTTTTCAAGCAAGTGAATTGAGGGAGAAACGTAGTGGCCTGGGTGTTTCAATTCAAGCGAAACTCCTGGCATGATCGCCTCTGCCCCCTCTTTAGCGCCTAATTGCATAAAATCTAGGTAGGACTGCTTGGCATTTTGATCGACCAAAGGCCCCATGAAAGGTTCTCGCTGCCACTCTACCGGATGGTCGACAATAATTCGTTTCGCCACTTGGTGAAACTGCTCAATGAATTGGTTCTGGAGCGAGCGGTGGATGGCGATAATAGAAGTTGAGGTACAGCGCTGGCCGGTGGTTAAAAAACAGGCCTTAATTAATTCCGCCAGTGCCTGTTTGGTATTGGCGTCGCTGTGGACGATGCTACAATTTTTACCGCCCATCTCTAGCGCTACCATTTTATTAAAATCACCATGAGTTGTTTGCATAATATGGCGACCGACTCCAGTAGAGCCAGTGAAGAAAATTCCCTTAATCTCTTTTTCTTTCATAAGCTCAGTGGCGACATTGCCGCGACCGTTGATCAGGTTGATGACACCTGGAGGGAAACCGGCTTCATCGAAGCACTCTAGCATTAGCTGGCCACAGTAGAGAGCGCGACCAGTTGGTTTAAAAATTACGCTATTGCCTGCCAGTAGCGCCGAGAGAATTTGTCCGTTGGCCAAGTGGCAGGGAAAATTAAAGGGGCCGATGACCAGGCAAGGACCGATCGGACGGTTAGTAACCAGGCCCTGTGTATTGGCCATTATATCTGGGTACAGCTTGTCTTCAATACGTTTTAGTGAGTCACCGAGAGTGACATTAACTTTTGCCGCTAGCGCTCCCGCTTCCGTTCGCGCCTCCCAAAGAGGCTTACCCACTTCCCAAGCGATCGCTTCAGCGATCTCTTCTTTGCGCCTAGTGACTGCCTCGCGGTACTTGACCAGGTAGTTGGCGCGCTGATCGTAAGAGAGCTTCTTCCAACTCTTGTATCCCTCAATCGCTGAATCTTTAATGGGGTCCAGTACCGAATGAGAGGTCGGCACTTGCCAAAGTTTTTCTTCGGTATTACCTGGGCAGAAGCGCTCAATCAACTTGAGGTCGCTAACAGTTGAACTGGGGAGCTGGAAGGCACCGTTGTAGTAATCACCTTTCATTTGGAAGCGCATAATTGATCCTCATTTGAGTTTGTAAAGGGCCATCAAATTACCATAGATTGAGCGTCTGCACTCGACCAATAGTGCCAAGGGAAATGGCCAGTATTTATGGGCCCTAACTTAGGGAATTTTAAGACATTAAGTTGTCCTAAGATTTGGCGCCCGCTAAGTCTATTAGAATTATAAGGAGCTTTAGAAGCCCTCAGTTTCAAGCCTTTTTTAATGTCATTCTATCTGGCATAAGCCTTATCCTATACTTACGGAGGAGGTAGTTATGAAGCAACTCAAAGATAAGCAAGTACTCACAGTGGATGACGAGATGGGAGTCCGCGAACTGATCGAAACCATGCTAATGACCACTCCTTGGTTTAAGCGGGTGATCCACGCCAAAGATGGAGCCGAGGCCTGGTGTAAAATCCAGAAGCAAGAATTTGATCTGATTATTGTCGACCTCTGTATGCCAAAAATTAATGGGCTTGAGCTTATTGGAATGATCAAGGCCAATATGAAGTATAAAAATATTCCTATCGTTATTGTCTCGGCCCAGATGGGCAAAGAGGAGCTCTATAAAATCGTTTCAATGGGTGTCAAAGACATGGTGGTCAAGCCCTTCAAGAGGGATATGATGATCAATACTGTAGTAAAAGCGATCGGTCCCGATCAATTACTTTGAGTCCATTTGCACCCTAGCCGAAAGTCGCTATAATTAATCTATGTTGAAAATTCTCACAATAATTCTCTCTTTTACCAGTCTCTATGGCCACGCTGCAGACTCCTTTAAGGCAACTATGGTGAGAGGCAAAGTCGAGTTTCGAAGTAAGAGTTCCGGCGATTGGACTGCGGTCCAAATAGGCACTCTTTTAAATGAAGGTGACCGAATTAAAACAGGGAAAAAATCATTGGTCAGGATTAAAAACTCCAGCCTCAATCTTATGATCACAGCCAAGTCTTATATGAAAATATCTAATATAGGCACTGATGATATTGACTCCACTGTGGTGACAATGGCCAAGGGCTTCTTATGGGGACACTTACAAAAAAAATCTAAAAATAAGAACTTTAAGGTAATCACAAAGAATGCCGCCATGGGCGTTCGAGGAACAAAATTTTCAGTCTCCTACGGCCCCACCGGAACCCTTGGTTGTGTCTGCGATGGCAGTGTTAGGGTCTTTCCAAAAGGTGGAGAAAAAATAATCGTCAAACGAGGCGAGGGAATTGTAGTCAATCAAGACCTGACCACTCATCCCAAGCAGTACGCCAAAACTATGAAATGGGGTAAACCCAATGCGGTCTTTGGTAAATGGTTAAAGAAAGACGCCCGCTATCAAAGCTGTACCGAATGCCATAATGCCAAATTTAAAATGCGCCATGATTAGAGAAAGGATTTAGTTTTGATCTGCTCTAGGACTTCATCTATCGCCTTGCCTATCCCCTCTTGATTGGGAGAATCACCATAGATCTGGTACTGATCGGGACTAAGCACAGACTTAATTTCTCGGACCTCGTCTTTGGTGCCCATAATTCCATGCTCAAAATTAGTCACTTTAAGTTTGAAAGTATAGCTAAGTTCCAATTGATCACCAGTGAAACGCATTAATAAACTAAGTGCTTGGACAGCGGCATAACTTTTAGAATCGGGAACTTGAACTTTGGCCTCGATTTGGCCTTTCTTATTTTTTAAGCTTTTAATTTTACAACGATAAATAGTTTCTAAGACATGGGTAAAGTTTGAAATAACTGTATAGGGCGCAATTGCCAATTGCAGCAGCCCACCCTCAAAAGGTTTCTCTGGCTCTCCACACAGAACATAGAGGCTACTGGCCTTTTCTGTGATGGGGCAATCTTTATCCAATTGAAATTGAAAGGAGAGATTTTCCTCACTATTGGGAGCGAGTAGCAGATCTTCAAATAAGACTTCAGCGCTGTTTGTAAAGGCCTTGTCTTTTTTACTATGCAATTTTTTGATATCTCCAAATGCCAGAGTGACCCCATAATTGGACAGGTTTAACTCTTCAGAGCTGGTATTTTTAACCTTTAGAGAACCCCTTAGCCGCTCTCCCTGCTTCCAACTCTCCCCTCTAATATTGAGAGAGTATTCCAGTGGAGAATGGTTAAAAGTCCCTTTCATTTGCTACTCTTTTTTGCTTTTTTATAACCTTCTAAAAAAGCCTTGGGGTCCACACCTAGTTTTCTCTCCCACAGTCCATACATTGGATTGGGAAAGATAATATAGTCGCGACCGAAACGTCTCTTCTGCTTATCGACTTCTAAGTTGCGCTGGCGCGTATCGCCGACTTCAAAGGCCCCTGAAAGGTCTCCAAGACTATCTCCAAGCAGCAGCAGAATTTCATACTTTTTCATAACATCGTGACGGCGCTTGTCTTTTGAGCTGACGTCGGTTCTCATAATTAATTGAGAACGCTTTAAGATTAGGCCCTCTTCTTTTAAATTTTTAAAGGTCGGTTCAAAATTTTTGATGCGACGGTTGGTAATAAGAATTACCGCAACTCCCTTTCTCTTGGCAAAATCCAGAAAGCTCTTGGCACCTGGTAGTGCCGTTCCTACGGCAGCTTGAATCCAATGGTCCCAGGTTTTTTTATTATAAGACTTCTTATCTTTGTAGAGCTGCGCCTGAAAGGCGGAATTATCTATAATCGTTTCATCGACATCCAGAACAACTGCTGGAATTTTTGAACTAGAGCGATTGGCCAATTTAAAAGTTAAGCGCATTTTGGCCTGCTCAAAGGCCTGGTAATAGAGCGCTCGAGACTCGGCAGATTTTTGGGCATAAAGAGTTGCCAATAATCTCTTCTCTTGAGGATTGCTGGCACAGCCAGTGAGAATACATAGTAGGGTAAAAACTGATAGCCACTTCATGACCTAGCTCCTTTTTAAAAGGCCAGTTTGCCTTAAAATCTAGGAGAAGTCAGCTTTTTGCTAATTCTTAATGCAGTAAGATAACACTTTCGACTGAGTCCTGTAATGGATTGAAAGTTCTGACAACTTCATCCACTCGCTCTCCCAGGCGCTCTATCAACTCCAGGTGGGCGGAGTCGGCGTAGTCCCTGGGATGAGACAGCCGGATTTTGCCCCGTGGTCGCATCACTCGCAGGATCTCTTCGATTATCGGCCCATTCAAAGGGGTGTTTTCGAGAGTCAGCTGATCCACTGCCCGGTCTGGAATAGGTAAGTCCTGACCGAGACCATAGATGTGGCGCGGAATGGTGCGCCCGGCTTCTCCGGTGGTGGAGGTGTA
>JABGVH010000129.1 GCA_018646195.1 Halobacteriovoraceae bacterium | reverse complement strand
TGGCCAGCGCCAGGATCGCCGCCTGCTGATGGGCATGGTCTTTTGCCGCCAAGAAGGGCAATAGCACCTCTTTAGAAAATTCTACGGTGCCTGGTAAATTTCCAAGCGCCACCAAGGCATGGAAGACCACATTTTTGTCGCTATCATTTAGCGCCTTGAGCAATAGTGGCACCGACTCAGGTTTTTTGAGGGAACCAACTGCCACCACAAGAAAATCACGGCTGCATGAATCTTGCGACGTGCCATAAAGTTCTTCAAGATTTGCAATAAGCCAGGGCATATCTTTGTCAGGTACGCTTTTTGAGCCCAATACTTTAGACAACTCATAAGCGGCAATCCAACGATTGCCAAAAGTTTTAGAATTAAGCTCCCTGACTAGGTCTTTATAGGAGCGCTCGGTAGAGATCATTTTGGTGACACCAAAATAAACCAAGCCTCCAACCAAGAAAATGGCAAGGGGCAACATTAAAGTACTGCGAAGATTACCTTCGAGTAACTTTGGAGGAGGATTCTCTGAGGGAGAGGACATAATATCTCGCCTTTTCATATTAAAAGAACTGTTTTAAGTTTCGTCTGCATCAAATAGCAAATTACTGAAAGTCTGACAATGAGGATCGATTGGCCTATTTACTAAGAACACTTTTATTTTTGATGATGGTCAGCATTTTGCTAACTGTTTCCACCGCATTTGGCTGGCTAAAGTTCGAATTGGGGCATATCCAAATGGCGATTCCGGCCTTCCTCTACACCATATTTATCCAAGCTTTTGTCATGTTTTACTTTATAGGTGTGGCGCGCTTAACAAAAAATATTTATAGCATTTTAAGCACTGAAGGGAATCTCGAAGAGTTATTTGAACAGGCCCCTGCGGACCTAACTCCCTATAAAGAAAAAGTTGTTAAATTCTCTCAGGACGCCGATCGCTGCAAGCGCCAGACAATTCCCTGGACCATGCTAATGCTCATTTTGGGGATGATCGCCTTTCTTTTGGGGGGCGCACACGATACTGGCATGGTGGCAAAAACAACTCATTCCGGTGTGGTCTTCGGATTTATCGCCTCAATGTGCATTGGATTTGTTCGCCAATGGTACTATCTCGGAAAAAGCCATACCCTCTTGCGCCAACTTAAAACACTTTTCAGTATTCCTGACGGCCAGATGTAGCTAAATCGATTTCACCCAGATAAAGACTTTATTTTTTCCTGCAGGATTTCTAGTGGTACGAGTCCTACTTTCGTAGAGAATTGAATCATCGACGTCTACCACTTGCGCCAGGAATTCTTTTAGATGGGTTCGGGGAACATACAAATTATAATAAAAACCTCCAGGCACCGCCTTACCAGGTTTAACATTATCCACTTGAGTGACACTATAAGTTCCAATTAAATCGTTTAATTTTTGGCGGGAGGTATTGGTGTCAACCGACTTCATCATCACCCTATAAACTTTTGTATTACCGTAACGACTCTCCCGGTAACCACGTTTTTTGAGTTCTTCGTAATCTGATTGTTCAAGGTCGGCAGTACCAAAATCTCGAGGCAGGGAATCCCAGGAAGTCAGCACCACTTCAGATTCAGTTTCATAGCGATTGGTATTGACCACGTCTACGATTTTTTGATTTTCGGCATCTTCAATATCTTCAAAATCAAATTCAACTGGAGTTATTTTTTTACCTCCAGTAAAGGGCTTAAAGGACAGGTTCTTGTCGAGCCACTTAAACTGGGGTTCATAGATGCTAATTTTCTCAACCATTTTCTTTTCGCGGTACTCATTCCATTTCTTTATACCGAGCATAAGAATAAATCCAAGTAGGATCATTAAACTTATTTCACGAAGTAAGCGCCATTGTTTATTAAAAGAAGCACTGGCCTTTATTTTCTTAAAATCAAATTGAGGGTGATAGATTTCTCTCTTCATTTTCTGCAAGAAAGCGCGCCATTCTTCATAGAGAGTAATTTCCATTGAAGGCATCACATCGTCACGTTCGAGCTCAGTTAAGGCAGAAGTAATTTTTCCTTCAGCCGCCATTTGGTTAAAAGTAAGATAGAGATTTGCGCTGGCAACATTACTTATTTGAAAGGTCTCACTTAAATAATCATCCAGATAAGGGTAGTAATTGAGAAAAAAATTTCTCAGTATACTCGCCACTTTCGCCACAGGAAGGTCTGTTTGCAGAGACAATTGATAAATAGAAATATCCTGATTGATAAATACAAAGGAGAGGAAGCGTTCAAATAGCCAATTGAACCAGGAAATCAAGGGACCAATTTTTGATTCATTAGTGGCGTAGCGGAAACGCTCCATAACTTGGATCAATGACAGTCCGTCGACAAAAAAGATTTCCCAAAATTCTTCAAACTCCTGGGCGTAACGGCCCTGCCAAGTCAGTGCCTCGAGATTAAGGTTGATCCATTCTCTAAACTGATCAAAGTCCTTCTTATGAAAGATCATTTCTTCTAAAGCTTTTGGCTGCTGGGCTGACATATACTTGAGTTATATCCTTTTAATTCGACTTTTGACCTCTTAAGGATAAACCGTGCAGCAGAAAGCGTCACTATTTATTAGGTTACAGGTACTTAGAAACCGACTAGTTTAGGACAAATTTTCCTCCTTACCCCTATTCCCTAGATTAATTACTATATAGATAGAGGAAACCCCGGTGGGTTACTGCTTATGAGTGAAATTAGCAATGTACAGGCACAAAAATTTAGGGAAGCTGAGTCCAAGAGGCATAGCTACCAGCTAAAGAAAACGCGCCAAGAAAATTACCGGACCTATCAAAAAGAAGTGAAGGTTAACGAGAATATGCTGACACGAATGCGGTCAGAGTACGATGGCAAAGTGAAAGGCCTTCAAAATGAACTAGAAGGGAAACTTTCAAAAGTTCGAGCTAAGCAAAGTAAGGCCATAGATGCTGAAAATAAACGCCTCAATGAAGAGCTGGTTAATTTAAAGCGAACTCATGCCGACCAAGTCACAGAAATCAAAATAGCTCAGCAAGGTGAAGTGAATACCTTAACTGACTCACATAAGCGGACTTTAGAAAATGCCCGCCTTCAATACCAGAAAGAAAAAGTAAAATTTGAAGATGCCTAGTTAATCGCGGAGAAAAGATGAAAAAAGATGCAGCAGGTGGAGTATTTATAAATGGTAAGGCTCAAATAGTAGAGATGCTTCAATATATGAATCCCGAAGAAAAAGAAGTGCTGCTGAAAAATATCCGCGTCCGCAATTCGCAGTTAGCTGATGAGCTAGGACAGAAAAGCGTTCAATTCGAAGACCTCTTTCGTCTCTCTGATCATGAAATTAATACCGTTCTTCAATATGTAAATGCTTCTATTGTCGGCATCGCACTCAAAAGAACTAGTCAAAAATATCAGCGACGCCTGCTCTCAATCGCCCCCAGAGAATATGCTGAAAAAGCCTATCAGACTATGATGGCCCGTCTCAACAACGAAAAACGTGATGTCGGTAGGGCCCAGGCGAAAGTCTTATCTGTTTTAGGAAGTCTTATTAAGAGGCGACAAATTACTTTGTAGTAATTCCTTTACGAGTCATATAATCCGAAATTTTCTTGAGGTAATCCTTCTCTTCTTTTGGAGTCAGCTCATTTCCCATATCGATAACGTCATCGACAATTTTATGTTCTCGAAGCATATCGACAGAATTTCTTAAACGATCCGAGATAGTCACCATGATATTGGTAACCCACTCGGGACAGGTCTTGAGAACTTTTCGAATATCGTTCTTTTTTACCATAACTAAAGTGGAATCTTGAGTGGCCACTGCTGTGGCACTTCTCTTCTCATCACTGAACATTGAAAGTTCACCTATAAACTCTTGATCCCGGACCACAGTAATAGGAATTAATTTTTCTTGATTCTTCTTAAAGATTCGAACTTCACCAGACTTAATCAAGTAGAGGAAATTAGAATCTTCCCCCTCTGCAAAAATGACAGTGCCTTTTTTAAAATCAATAGGTTTATCAAACTGTGAAGCGGCCATCTATTTCTCCTGAAAAAAGCGTTCCGTAACGAAGCCCCATGGTAGAAATTTGAAAGTTCTTAATCTGCAGATACTCACCTACCATATAACCCATAGCGGCCCCCCCTAGAATCGTTTTGGCGCGCTTTCCAAGGAAAGGATACTGCTCCAAGAGATCGCGGGGATCGACATCTTTTATTTTACCCATAAATTGCCGGTATTGGTCAAAAGAAAGGGTGGTTCCATCAACTTTTTTTGGATCAAATTCTTTTAGCCCAAGAATCATACCCGCCAGAGAAGTCATACTGCCTGCAATGGCAATAAGATAGTCTGTTTTATAGACCGAAAGATCCAACTGACCTAGGGTTTCTCGTACTTTTTCTTTAAAAATTCCCTGCCGTCCCCAATCGGTTCCGCGCACCGAACCCATCGGCAAGCTGACACTTTCCAAAACTTCGAAAGGCTCAAGTTTAACTTTAATAAACTCAGTAGAGGCACCGCCGACATCCATTATGATAACGCTATCTAGGCCTGAAATACTGGAACCATGAGCGACTCCATAAGAGGCGTAATAAGCTTCGCCTTCGGGACTTATTAGTTGAACGGAAAATCCAAAGTCGTTTTTAATTTGTTTAAAAAACTCCGCTGAGTTTTGGGCGACACGACTGGCCTCAGTGGCCGTTACCAATACATTGGTGGGATCAATACCAAGACCTTTTACAATCTCAAAGTAATCCTTGAGGGCCGAATGGGACTCTTTTATCGCCTCAGGATGAAAGGCTTGATTCTTATCGAGATCGCGACCAAGGGAGGTCACCCTGGTTTCATTGGCCAGTTCTACAAGAGTCTTATCCTGGCTGGAATACTCTCCCGCCAGCAAGAGTATGGTATTAGAACCAATATCGATAGAAGCTCTGAGACTCATTAGCTATTCACAACTTTTAGAAGATTTTCTTTATTGACTGGTTTAATCAGGCCCTTCTCACAAATTATGCCCTCAATTAAACTGGCGTCTGTGACATCAAAGCTAGGGTTCCAAGCAGTAGCGCCCTCAGGGGCCAGGCGGGTGCCGCCACAGTAGAGAACTTCATCTTGGCTGCGCATTTCAATTTCAATTTCGTCCCCTGTTTCTGAACCTAAATCGAAAGACGAAGTAGGAGCGACAACATAGAAAGGTATGCCATAATGCTTGGCCACAATCGCCAGTGAAGAAGAACCGACCTTATTGGCGGTATCTCCATTTGAAACGATACGGTCAGCACCAATAAAAATGGCATCAACCATTTTATTTCTTAATAAAAAGGAATGAGCACCTTCTACTACAATATCGTGAGGAATCCCCTCTTTGGTTAGCTCATAAGAGCTGAGACGAATTCCTTGCAGGTAGGGGCGAGTTTCACTTGGATAAGCTTTTTCAACCCTTCCCAAACTATGCATATGAGAAATAACTCCAAGAGCGGTTCCCATAGGGCCACAGGCCAACCAGCCAGTGTTACAAAGAGTCATTAAGTTTAATTTTCCGCCACCACAGCGTTTTTCTAATTCGTCAGCTCCGAGCTTGGCCATGGCTAGGTTGCCATCTGCCAGAACTTGCATTTGAGCTTTGGCGTGCTCCTCGATAATTGGATAAAAGGCATCAAAGCGCCCCTCGTATTCCACTGCCATTTGCTTGATCCGCAAAACCTCATACTCTAAATTTACAGCAGTGGGGCGGGCGGTATTGAGATAATCAGCCGCTTTATTCAGCTCTTCCAAACAGGCCTGTCTATTGTTCTTTATCCAAAGGACCATTCCGTAGATCGCGGTGAAACCTATTAGAGGCGCCCCTCGCACAACCATGTCTTTAATCGCCCCGTGGCATTCTTCAAGGGTAGTGACTTTTACAAAGGTCTCTTCCAGAGGAAGTTTTCTTTGATCGATTAAATAAAGAGCTTCATCTTTCCACTCGAGTGCTTTTACTAATTCTTTCAATTAAAGAGTCCTTTTAAGAGTTTATCGACTTTTCCGCCGCCTTTTCCTTTGAGAAATTTATTCAGCCCTTTCTTAAGCGCCTTTTTACCACGGGTCTTGGCGACACCTTTGGCCAATTTCTTAGTAGTATAAGCATAGTCTGGAGTGAGGGCAAAACCTGGCCCCTTAAGTCGAATAGGTAGGGCATTTGTCTTGGCCTCTTTTTGTAAAAGTGGTGCCAAGAATGAATGCTCAATAATAGAGAGTTTTAAATCGGCGTCTTTCTTAAGTGGTGGAGGATAAATAGGTCCGCTGCCTTTAATATCCACTTTTTTCTTAATCCCGACGAAGTGAATCTTCGAAATATTATACTTGGTTTCTTGAAAGCGTCCATTAAGCAGCAATGTTTCATAACCTTCAGGAATATCAAACTTTTTACTTTTCCCTTTCATTCCAGGAATTTTTGCAAAGACCCCTGAAACTTTACTAGAGAGGTCTAAGCCTTTAATCGTTCCATCTATGGCACTGACTTTGACGTTAACATTATAGCGTGGGTTTCCATTTTCTGGCAGCTTGAGGTTACCGTTAACCTTGCCACTAAAAGTACCCGTAATGGCTTCGAGCATCGGTGGCATAAATACTTTGAGGCTGGCCAATTTCAATCCTTCTAGGTTGAAGGTAAATTTATTATCGAGTAAATTTCCTTTGCGGATTCTAGTTGAATGAGTCAACTTCCCCTCACCCTTTGAAAATTTAAAGTTGAAAAATTTAGTATCAATTCCAGAGGTACTAGTTTTTATTTTACCTTTTCCAGAAAAGCCTTCTTGCCCAATTTTTATATTTCTCCAAGAAATATTAGTTGTTCCCGGAGGAACGACTATCGGAGGTCCCCTCTTCACGATTTTCTTTTTCTTGGCACTGGCCTTAGCTGTCACTGCAGTAGAACTGCTCTCTGCAGCCGCCGCACTGGCCTCTGCTTTTTTCTTCTCGCTCTCTGGCACGACAGGGTAGAGTGTCTTTTGAATAAAGCTCTCACTGATGACCATATTTTTAGCCGAAACGTCGACTAGAAAAGGCTTCATTTTTCCTAGGTTAAATTTCTTCTGATTGAGGTTAAACTGCGCCGAAACTAAAGTCTCAACTGAACCCCCAAGCATTTCATTAATCAAAGTAAGGCGAATTCTGCTGCCTTTATAGGAGCCATTAAAAGTATTCACGACCTTGAGATCGCCCTGGCTATAAACGACTCCCGGAGAGAGCGCCATTTTAATATCGGGATAAATTTTATTTTTTGAATTAACATTTACTGAGCCGTTAATCTTCAGTTCTGATGCCCCGGCACTCACAGGAACTTTGTCCTTAAGGGTTGAAAGGAGATCGGCAATTTTGAGTTCAATATTGAGTCCCGAAAGCAAGATGCCTTTTTTAGTGACTGCATAATTGGTGAAGATTTTGTTACTTCCCATAAAAGTAGTAGTGACTGTTCCTTTCAAGTCGCCATTTTTCTTTAGCTCCACTTTTAAATTTGTATTAATATCAGGTACCTTAAGCGGAGCATTGGTCATTTCAAAGTCTTTTAGCTTAATTACAATATTTGAGTAGAACTCCTGCTTATCAATAATATCTTTTAAATTGAATTCGCCAATTACCAATGTTTCAAATTTTATTCGCTCTTTAGGACCAATCCCTAAGTCTATCTTTGAATTAAGTTCAAATGCTGTCGCTGTTTTCAAATTTAAATTCTTAACTAAAAATTTCGTCAGTAAGACCTTTCCCTTGCTCTTATCCTTTAGACGATAAGTCACATCGACCCCAGTTAACTTTAAATTGAGCTTCGAACCGCTAAGAAAAGCGGGAATCGCTACTGCTTCAGCACCGACTTCATTTTTTGAAGCAGCCTTGCCTGCCACTTTAGCGCTACTACCTGAGGAAGCACTGGTTTTTTTAGCGGCACTGGCCTTTACTTTCTTTTTGCCAGTCTTTTTCCCTTTGGCCATGGCGCGAGTCCAGTTATTGCTCTTGGCAGTGAACTCTCGATAGTGAACTGAGGGATTTTTGAGATTAATATCTACCGAGCCTCCTCCTAAGAGGATCGAGATTACTGGAATCTTGACTTCAAGGTCGGCGACACTGAAAAGAGGAGTTTTGCCTTTTTTCAAAGCTAACTTTAACTTCTCAATTTCGAGTCCAAGGGAAAATCCAATTGAAAGATCAATTTTTCCCAACTCAATATCGGCACCAGGGAAGGTTTTTTCAAGTTGGACAAGAGTTTGCTCTCTCACCAAAGCCGGAGTTATTTTAGATTTGGCATAGAAAATTCCTCCAACCAGTGCCAGGGTGACGACACTAAAAGAAATAATCAGGGCTAACTTTAATTTAGACATTTTCATTTTGTATTCCTACAGTAGGGCCAATGGAGCAAATTTAACCATAAATTTTTTACGGGCCCCATCATGAAATTTTATTGTTACTTTCTCGTCAGTTCCATTACCTTCACAATCTAGGACTAATCCTTCTCCATAGAGGGTATGGACCACTTTCGAACCTTTGGGAAATTTTGCACTGGCTTTCCAATCTGAATCATTATTAACTTCGTAAACTACTTCATCTGAATATGGGTTCTCCTGTGAAACATCAGAAAAATCATCATCAGAGTTATACTCTTGTTTGCTTTCTCTTTTAGGGAGCTTTTTCCAGCTATAATATTTGTTTGGCATCTCATTGAGAAAGCGCGAGGGGCCATTAAATTTTAATTGGCCAAAAAGCATTCGCCCTTGAGCGAAAGTAATATAGAGCCTTTCCATTGCACGAGTCATAGCGACATAAAATAATCTTCTCTCTTCTTCATCTCCACTCTCATCTTCTTCGAGTGCCCGAAAGCTTGGGAAAATATTCTCTTCGGCCCCTACCAGAAAAACATAGGGAAATTCTAATCCCTTGGCGCCATGGACTGTCATAAGAGAAACTTCTCCCATGCCGTCTGCGCCTTCACCCTCTTCTCTGACTGTTGTATCGAGAGTAATTGTCTCTAGGAATCCCGTCAAACCGGCCTTAGGGCTGCTTTCTTCAAATTGCTTTATGGCCGATTCTAATTCTTGTAGGTTTTCCATCCGCGCCATGGATTCATAATCCTTGCTGGCCTTTAAAAATTCCCAATAGCCGGATTCATGCAATACCTTTTGGAAGATTGTGGTTGGGTCGGCCTTCTCCTCTTCCATAAGTTTTGCCTCGCTAATATAGCTGACAAAACCAGTAAGGGCAGACTTAACCTTGGCGCTAAGTCTAATATGACTATAGGCTGAGGGATCTTCCACAATCTTATTAATTATTTCCCATAGTGATGCTTTTTGAGAAATCGCTTCGGTTTCAATTTTTCTAAGAGTTGTCGCTCCGATGCCTCGGGCAGGAACGTTGATAATACGGCTTAAGGCGAGAGAATCCTTATCGTTGATTATAATTCTCAAATAGGCCAATAAGTCTTTAACTTCCTTGCGGTCATAAAATTTAACTCCCCCAACCACTCGGTAGGGATGTTTGAGTCTTCTTAAATTATCTTCGATCAAACGGGACTGGCTATTGGTGCGATAAAAAACCGCCATGTCTTTAAAAGGTATTCTCTTAAGGGATAGCTCTTTAATTTTGTCGGCGACTACCTCTGCTTCTTGTTTGTCATTATAACATTCTATAATTTCAATCGACTCTCCCTCAGGATTGTCGGTCCACATCTCTTTGCCTTTTCTTTGCGTATTGCGGGCAATTACGCAAGAAGCGGCTTCGATGATATTTTTACTGGAGCGATAATTCTGTTCAAGTTTCAAAACCTCAACACCATCAAAAATGTTTTCAAAGTCGAGAATATTATTGATATCTGCCCCTCGCCAGGAGTAGATCGATTGATCTTCATCACCTACAACACAAATATTGCCATGTTTTTCACTTAGCAATTGAATTAAGTTGAATTGTGCCCTATTGGTATCCTGGTACTCGTCTACCAAAATATACTTATAGCGATCCTGTAGCCGAGTCAGGACTTCTGGAAATTTTTCAAAGAGCTCAATGACTCCCGTGATGAGACCACCAAAATCGACTGCATTTGCCCGGTGCAGTTCGTTTTCATACTCTTCATAGAATTGATAGAACTCATCATCTAAATCGTAGAGCTCTTCAGTAATTTTGCGGCCTTTATAATGGCCTTTATTTTTAAGATCATCGATGTAATAAAGTATTTCAAAAGGTGATACATCCTTTTGGCTAATTCCATGGCGGGCCAATAAAACTTTGGCGACTGCCTTTGATTCTGAAGTATCGTAGATTGTGAAATTGCGGCTAAGTCCAATATAATGAGCCTCACTCCGTAGAATCTTGGCACAGAAAGCGTGGAAGGTAGTGATCTGTAGCGCACCTATATCTTCGCTAACTTCTTGAGAAACTCGGTCGCGCATTTCACGAGCAGCTTTATTTGAAAAGGTCAGCGCCAGCAATTGAAAGGGGCTCATCTCCTCTTCACTCAATAGGTAGGCAATCTTCTTTACAAGCGTACGGGTCTTCCCCGACCCAGCACCTGCCAAGATCATCAAGGGCCCTGTTGATTTCAAGACGGCTTGTTTCTGTACCTTATTTAATTGCTCTAAATTCATAATTATTCTACCGTCACTGACTTGGCCAGGTTCCGTGGTTTATCAATATCCGTGCCTTTAAATTTTGCCGTATAGTAGGCCAATAATTGATTGGCGACATTAACATAGAGAGGCGCTAATTCTTCAAGTCCAGAAAAATCAAGCGCGATATAATAGTCACTCATCTCTTCTAAAATTTTATCTCCCGCTGGTCCAAGGGTGACAATGACACCCCGGCGGGCCTTTATTTCTTGTAAATTAGAAACTGTTTTCTCATACAGCTCAGGCCCGACAATCGCGATATTGACCATATCATCGTCAATCAATGCAATTGGCCCGTGTTTCAGTTCTCCCGAGGCATAACCCTCGGCGTGAACGTAGGCAATTTCTTTAAGCTTCAATGCCCCTTCTAGGGCGACAGAAAAATACTGTCCACGACCAGTGAAGAAGAATCCGTTGCGTTGATAAATTCGTTCGGCAATATCTTTAATCTCTCCAACTCGTGCTAGCAGCTGATCGATTCGCTCACTCAAAAGGCTAAACTTATCAGCTACACTTTTCTTGCCTTCGTCAGTTTTAAATTGACCGGCCATAGACCCCGCCAATAGGCGACCAGTTAGCGCCATCTGGGTGAAGGCCTTGGTTGAAGCCACTCCGATTTCAACCCCTGCACGAATCAATAAGTTGCTGTCGCAATTTCTAAAAAGAGTTGATCCCTCAACATTAACTAGTGAGAGTGTGTGCAACTGCTTTTTTTGGCAGAGCTCTTGCGCAGCTAAGGTGTCGGCAGTCTCACCAGACTGACTTATAAAAAGTCCGAGATCTTTCTTAGCTAAGAGAGGATCGCGGTAACGGAACTCACTAGCGAACTCAACTTCACAGGGAATTGCGTTGATTCGCTCTATATAATCCTTCACCACCATTCCGGCGTAATGGGCGGTTCCACAGGCAGCGACATGCACTCGCTCAGGCTTTAAAGATGCCACAGCTTCTAGATGCTTAACCCCATCACCTGTAAAATAATATTGAGTCAAGGCCCGAACAAGACCTGGCTGCTCGTAAATTTCTTTAAGCATAAAATGTTCGTACTTGCCCTTTTCCGAGGTCTCTAAGGTCATCTCTTGTTTCTTCGAGAGATAGCGTTTGCAATCCGGAGTCCCATCGAGTTCGTAAAATCTAATCAGCTCCTTATTGGCCCCGCTAATTGAAATTAAAACATTGTCCTCTGGAAAATAAAGTCTATCGACGACACCCGCAAGGGCGTAGGGGTCTGAAGAAACCAATGCCTGGGAATGGGTATCGTGAGTACCGCAAACCAGCGGTGCACCTCTTTTGATCGCCAAAATTTCGCCACTGTCCCCATTTAATATTACAAAGGCCGAGTTTCCATCAATCCTTTGAAAGGAAGAGGACACTGCCTCAAAAAAAGTCTTGCCGCTATTCATAGTTGTCACTATCAAGGCCAAGAAAACTTCGGTGTCTGTTTGGGATTCGAATTTATAACCGCCACCCTCAAGTTCTTGTTTAAGAGTTGCAAAATTTTCGATGATGCCATTTTGGACCACTGAAATAGGGTTCGCGCTATGGGGATGGGAATTAACATCGTTGACTTCTCCATGGGTGGCCCAACGAGTATGTCCAATGCAGCTTCTTGATATGTATTTCTTAGTGCCTAATAAATCGATTAGATTTTGCAGCTTGCCTTCTTTTTTGAAGACCTCAAGCTCATCTTTTTGGTTTATGAAACTAACTCCGGCAGAATCATACCCACGATACTCGAGCCTCTTCAGCCCCTCTATCACGACTTCTACTGAATTCTTGGGCCCGACATGGCCGACTATACCGCACATAGCTGTTCCTTAATAGCTGGAGTAAATAGCCTCACAAGATATCAGATTATATAGAAGATACCAATATTAGAGTTGCCAGGATTTGTGGCATTGCGTTAGCTCTGCCACCACTCTTGCAGCTCGGGAATTTTCTGGTAGAGATCAGAGAGAGTAACCGAGTCTTGTCGCCAAGCCTCCATCGCCAGTAACTTCTGACGACCCTGATCAAATTGCTCTTGGTACTGGTCTGGAAACGATTCTTCAAAATTGGGCTGCTCTTTTATTTGAGTTAAAAGGCGAAAAATTGAAACATTATCGAAGCTTACAAAAGGCTTGATCTCCTTTTGAACCCTATCTATCAACTGGTCTAAGAGCGCCCTTGGCAAGCTCAACGGCGATAAAACGACATCCGGTTGCGACGGAAGAATTAGCTTCGGTAGCACTGTAATCTCATACTTTTGGGTAAATTCCATCATCTCTTTCAGATGAACGATGCCCGGCAGGGTAACCGTCATATCGATATAAATCTGGGCGTTGGTCCGCACCTTACAAAAATTATGAATCTCCAGAAAATTTTTCTGCCAACGCTGCCAATTCAAACCTGTCCGAATATATTCGCCGGCCTGTCCCACTCCATCAAGGCTGGCTTGAATTCGAAAGCCCTTAAAGTGGGGCAGTAAATCATCGATCAGATGAACTCCCTTAAATTTGAGGAGAGACAAGTTGGTATTGTAGCGGCAATAAATCTGAGAGGAGTGTCCGAGCTCGACAATCTCTTGCATCACTTCCCAATGATAGGGCCAAAAAAGTGGCTCTCCTCCAACCCAATAAATCTCTTCAACACTGCCCTTCCTGACTTCATTAAGAAATTCTTGCTTAACTGAGTCCTTAAACTCACTGAGGCCTTCCAAATTATCACTTTTATAAACAACCTTTTCTTTCTGGTATTCTTTTTCCAGTCGATTGGAGTAGTCAGGATGACAAATCCGACAAGAGTAATTGCAATCATTTGAATAGCGGTAATCAAAAGAGCGGGCAGGCATGGTGGTCGAGCCATCACTAGCGGTTTTCTCACGGATCTCATCAACTAAATTAGGAAATAAAAATTTATTAAAATAATTTTTATAAGGATTTAAAAAATTATTCTTATCCCAACACAGCCGGCATTGCTGCAACCTCTCACCCTTTAACATTTTAAGGCGCACCTCTTTCATTTCGGCGCCATTCCAAAACTCTTCGAGACTTAATTTTTGCTGGTTTCCTTTTTCTTGGCTGATGGTGCAAAGTTTGCGATGGCCACCAACCCCGACATAGGCGTGGGTCCAGGGCACGACACAAAAATCACTACAATCTGAATCACTCATAGACCAACCATACTAGTAGGATCATTTCTTTTTGAGGAAGCGTTTGGCCATGCCTTCTTTAGTATCTTGGCGACCGCGGGCAATGGCGAAGGCACCGTCGGGTACATTTTTGGTGATGGTAGAGCCGGAGGCGACGTAAGATTCACTGCCGATGGTTATTGGTGCTACCAATTGGCTATCGGAACCGATAAAGCTATCCTCGCCAATAATAGTTTTGTGTTTATTGGCACCGTCATAATTACAAGTAATCACTCCACAACTAATATTAGAGCGGGCACCAATTTCAGCGTCTCCAATATAGGCCAGGTGTGAGGCCTTAACCTCTTCTTTTAAGACGGCTTTTTTAAGCTCGACGAAATTTCCAATCTTACTCCTGGCCCCCACGTCAGAACCGGTGCGAAGTCGGGCGAAAGGACCAACTACCGCTTCGGTTCTCAAAATGGCCTCCTCTAAGTGAGAGTAGGCGCGAACAGTGGCGCCATCTTCTATAGTCGAGTTGATTAAAATTGCCCCAGGTTCGATGGTGCAATCTTTTCCAATGGTTGTTTTCCCTTGCAAGAAAACATTGGGATAGACCGTGGTACCAGCACCAATACTGACTTCATCGTCAACATAGGTATGTGAGGGATCGGTGAAGCGGACTCCGCTTTCGGCTAATTCTTTAATTTTTTGGCTCATTAGAAAAGTCTCGGCTTTTTGAAGTTGATAGAGATCATTGACCCCGTGGAAAAGTTTAGGATCATCAAAAAGTAGCGCTTCAACACGGTACTCTTCTTTGAAAAGGTCAGTTAAATAAAACTCACCAGCGGCATTATCGCTTTTTATATTGTAGAGATGCTCTATTACAAAAGCGGTTTTGAAGACGTAGAAAGCGGAATTGACCTCTGCTATTTTTCTAGTTTCTTGGTCGGCGTCTTTATGTTCGACGATTTTAAAGGCCTGGTTCTCTTGCGAACGAACGATGCGCCCGTACTGGTGTTCACCGGCGACTGTAAAGCTAGCCGCCACTCCGTCGAGCTTATTATCTTTTAAATAGCGGTACATCTTTTCAATTTCGGTGGCACTTATAAGAGGAGTGTCTCCACAAAGAACTACGGTATAATCCATTTTCTTTGCTTGATCATTTTGCTCAAAATAACATTTCAAGGCATGACCAGTTCCCAATTGTTCGTCTTGAACAATACTTTTTATATTTTTATGGAATTTTTCTAAATGCCCGGCGACTTTTTCTTTTTCATGGCCAATAATAACGTTGATCTGCTCTTCAATCTTACAGTTACTACAAAATGCCTTGCATGCTAACACTGGAAAATCAATCAGCGTCCGTCCTGATGCGGGGGCCAGCGGTTTAGGACAGCTCATTTTTAAACGAGTTCCCTCTCCCGCTGCTAAAATTACTGAACCAACTTGGTCAGACATTAAATTATCTCCGTTTATTACTCTTACAAAACAATCAGTTACTGCTTTTTTGCATTATATCCCTTCCTGTATGGAATTGCAGCCACTTTAGCCCTTTGACCGAGGATAATATGCGGTTTTTATTGAAAAATAAAACGCCCGAAGCAATAAAATCCTTAAAGACTTCATGCATTTTCCCCGATTTATAATTGTACATTTTATCTTTGCACAGTAGTTGTTTGTTGGAGGAAATATATGGTTACAAACTACGAGGGCGACAACATTGAATTTAAAGATCGCCTTCCCCTGCTCCCTATCCGGGATATCGTGGTTTACCCGTTCATGATCTTACCCCTCTTTGTTGGAAGAGAGTCATCCATAGCCGCTGTGGAAGAATCGCTTAACAACACAGATCGTTTGATTTTGCTTGCGAGTCAAAAAGATATCACCGCAGAAAATCCTGACCCTTCCGAAATTTACGAATTGGGCACGGTTGCTATGATCATGAGAATGAGAAAGCTACCCGATGGCCGAATCAAAATTTTGGTTCAAGGATTAAATAAGGCGCGGATTACAGATTTCGAACAGAACTCTCCTTTCTTCCAGGTAAAACTAGAAAAAGTAGATGACCAAGAAAACACTGATGGCAACGTAGCCGTCGACGCCTTGATGAGAAATATCAGAGAACAACTTGAAAGGGTTATTACTCTTGGAAAAGTTCTTTCTCCAGATATTCTTATGGTGCTTGAAGATATTAAAGACCCGGGACGCCTTGCAGACTTAGTCGCCTCGAATCTTAATCTACATGTCGCCGAAGCTCAAATGGTGCTTGAGACACTCGACCCAATTGAGAGGCTACATAAGATAAATGATATTTTATCGAGAGAACTTGAAATCTTAGCGATGCAGGCCAAAATTAGAAATGTCGCGAAAGATGAAATCTCTAAATCCCAAAAAGAATATTTTCTTAGGGAACAAATCAAAGCTATTAAAAATGAATTAGGTGACGAAGGCCAAGAACAACCGGAAGATGAATTTCAAGAAATTCGTGACAAGGTTCGCTTGGCAAATATGCCTGAGGAAGTAGAAAAAGAATCTCTAAAACAATTAGGACGCCTCGAAAAAATGCATCCTGATTCGTCAGAGTCTTCAATTCTACGAAGCTATCTAGAATGGCTTACAGATCTTCCATGGGCAGTATCATCCGATGAGCATATTAATCTGGATGCTGCGCTTGAAATATTAGACGAAGATCACTTTGATCTGGCAAAAGTAAAAGAAAGAATTTTAGAGTACCTAGCTGTTCGAATGCTTAAAGGCAAAGATATGAAAGGTCCAATTCTGTGTTTTACTGGCCCTCCAGGAGTTGGTAAAACTTCTCTAGGAAAGTCGATTGCCCGCGCCACCGGTAGAGAATTTGTCCGCATTTCCCTTGGGGGAGTTAAAGACGAAGCCGAAATCCGTGGTCATAGAAGAACCTATGTCGGTTCAATGCCTGGACGTTTTATCCAGGCCCTAAAACAAGTCAAAACCAATAACCCTGTCATTCTTCTCGATGAGGTTGATAAACTTGGTGGAGATTTTAAAGGTGATCCTTCGAGTGCGCTGCTAGAGGTACTGGATCCTGAACAAAACAATTCTTTTAGAGATCATTACTTAAACGTTCCTTTTGATCTCTCAAATATTATGTTTATTGCCACTTCTAATGTACTAGAAAATATTCCTACTCCGTTGAAGGACAGAATGGAAGTGATTTCTCTCTCTGGGTATTCCCAAGAAGAGAAAGTCATGATTAGTAAAAAATATCTAGTTCCAAAACAGATGGAAGAAAACGGCATTAATGAAAGTCAGATCGAATTTTCAGACGATGGACTCTCTTGCATTATAAAAGGTTTCACTGCCGAGGCAGGACTACGGAACCTAGAGAGAAAAATTGGGGCCCTTTGCCGAAAAGTGGCGATGAAAATTGCCAAAGGTGAACAAGGGAAAACCCATATCTTTGCCGATACTGTTATCGATCTACTTGGGCCACCTGTCTTTACAAAAGAAGACGAGCGTTCGAATGACGAAGTCGGTGTCGCAACTGGTTTGGCCTGGACTTCAGTTGGAGGAGAAATTCTCTATATTGAGTCCACTAAAATGAAAGGCAAGGGAGTTACCCTTACCGGTCAGCTTGGCGATGTCATGAAAGAGTCAGCCCAAACCGCAATTGGCTATATCAGAAGTAAGGCCGCGGATTTCGGAATAAATGAAGACGACTTCGACAATAATGAAATTCATATCCACCTTCCCGCAGGCGCTATACCAAAAGATGGCCCAAGTGCTGGAATTACGCTTGCCACAGTAATCGTTTCGCTACTAACTGATCTTCCGATCAATAAAGAAGTTGCGATGACCGGTGAAATTACTCTGACAGGAAAAGTCTTACCAATTGGTGGTCTGAAAGAAAAAGCACTAGCGGCGATGCGGATGAATATTAAAACCGTCATCATCCCCTGGAAAAACAAGAAAGACCTTGTCGAGATCCCTGATGAATACCGAGAAAAAATTAACTTTATTCCGGTAAAAAGTTTTGAAGAGGTTCTTGAAATTGCCCTTGTTGGCTGGAAAGACAATATTAAGCAATTTAAAAAGAAGGCCAAGAAATCCAGCGGAAGTGGCAAGAAAGGCCAAGACAGCTTCCCACCGGTGGCTGCTTAAGAAACCGACCAAATTAATCTTCTAATTTAATTTTAAAAGTTGTGGCTTCCCTTGGAAGCCATTCCTTTTTCCGCTAAAATAGAACGATGACAAAAGAAAGAAATCCAAAACTAAAAATTGCCGTTGTAGATGACTCTGATCTCTCCCGGCGTACCGTAGTAGAAGTTCTCGAAAAAGAGGGCTTCGATGTTGTAGGACAACTCAACTCGGCGGAGGCAGCAATAAAGTTTGCAGCCAACAATCCCGCCACAAACCTCTTTCTAATAGATGTCGTCATGCCAGAAGTCAGTGGCATCGAGTTGGCCAAGCATATAAGTGACAATACCATGGATACCTTCATCGTTATGATGTCATCACTGGGGATGGAAAATATTGTCATCGAATCAATATCTAATGGGGCAGTGGATTTTCTAGAAAAACCTTTCTCACCTGTTGAGCTCTTGAGCTCAGTTGAAAAAATCGAAAAATTGCTGGGCCAATACTAAACTATCCAAGGATGGAAAATGTTCTTTTTAAAATTCTCACTTTATTTTAGCGTCAGTTTCTTTATTCTTAGTATTCCCATCCAGGACCACACCCTCTATCAGGTTATAGATCAGTATAGCCGTCCTTATACTTCACAAATTTTCTCAATTCTAAAAACAAAAACTAAAGAGACAATTGAAGAAAGTAAAAAGGTGGGACGCCAGCTCTATGAGAACTCAAGCCCCTCAATAAAAGACAGTATAAATGAAACTCAGTCCTCTACTAAAAAAGTCAGCAGGAAAACCAAGCCGATTAATAAACCAATGCATGAATCTTTCACGGTCGAAGAAGAAGAAATCCTTAAGAAAGTTCTAAACAATGCACCTTAAAGGAAAATTATGAAACTCTCTAATATCGAAACCATTCCAGGTAAGAACATTACCAAATTTTATGGCATGGTCTCTGGATCGACAGTCCGGGCAAAACATATTGGTCGCGACCTTATGGCAGGATTGAAAAATATTGTCGGGGGCGAGCTGGTTGGCTATTCAGAACTCTTACAAGAAAGCCGGGAAGAGGCGATGAAACGCATGGTCGCCCAGGCAAATGAAATTGGCGCTAATGCTATCGTAAATATTCGTTTCTCAACCTCATCTGTTGCGCAAGGAGCAGCTGAGCTATACTGCTACGGTACCGCAGTCACGGTTGAATAGGCGATGTGGCAGCTAGGAATTACATTATCGCTAATGGCCATCGGCTACTATTTTGGAAGAGCGGCCGAAAATAAGCACTTCAAGTCTATTAGAAAAAGAGAAAAAAAGTACCGCAACTTACCGGCCGTTACCTTCAAAAGTCTCCCACCTGAGCAACCCAAACCGACTGATAGTAAATTGGTTATAGGTTCGACAGTGGTCTCCATCGATTACTTTAAACGCTTCCTCGGAATGATCGGTAATATTTTTGGAGGAAACCTCTCCTCCTATGAATCCTTAATCGACCGCGGCCGAAGAGAATCTCTTCTTAGGATGAAAAAAGCCGCTAAAGATGCCGACATGATCATTAATATTAGGATTGAAACTTCCATGATAGGCCAAAGTGCTAACCAGAAGGGCTCAGTTGGCTCGATCGAAGTTCTCGCCTATGGCACTGCAGTTAAGTTTTAAATTACTACCATGCAATTCGAACCAAAAGATACCGAACTAGAAAATAATTACGGTGATACCAATTACGCCAAAGACATATTACTGCTCTTTGGAACTTTTTTGGGATTAGTGGTGGTTCTCTACGCCATCAGCGGTTTTACTATCGACTATTTTATAGATTCTCTCTCCCTTGAAAATGAGGCCAAAGTTTCAAAACTTTTTTCCTCCATTGAGGCTAAAACTGAGCAATCTGAAGACGAACAAAAATACCAGAGGGTCTTGAATCAATTAGTAGCGGCTTCGAATCAAAGTCATAAGAATTTTATTTTAAAAATTAAAAGCGGAAAAATCGTCAATGCTTTCGCCCATATGAATCAGGAAATTAGCATCTATGACTATGTTATAGATAATTCCAAGACCGAAAATGAAGTGGCGATGATTCTCGCCCATGAACTTGGTCACTACCACCACCGCCATCATTTAAAGGCCCTTGGCCGCGTCGGAATCCTGCTATCTATCTCTACTATGCTTCTAGGAGTGGACTCTGAAATAACTGAGGCGGTCTTCAACACTGTCCAGATGGTTCAAATGACTTTTAGTCGCCAGCAGGAAACAGATTGTGATCTCTATGGCCTGGAACTTCTCAATAAGCGCTACGGAAACGTCACTGGCGCCACCGGCTTTCTAACTCAAATTGAAAAGGACTCCTCTGACTTAGAATCAGCGGTACAGTACTTCTCGACCCACCCTCACCCAAAGGAGAGGAAGGCACTTATCGAAAAGGTAATTGAAGAGAGAGGATACCTTTACCAAAAACCATAAAAACGGCGCTTCGAGAGCGCCGCTTTTGTAAGTCAAAATGGTGGGGGTGTGGGAAATACCACTTTACTCTTCTAGCGCCGGGAATTCGCTAATTTTTTGACAATCAAGCTGGTAGTTTGAGTCTGATGCTTCAAGTCCTAGTAGCATGCCACCAAAAGAAGGTCTAATAGCGACAGTCAAGCTGGCCTTATTTGTTGCCGTATCCATATCAAAAACCGTTGTGATTTTTGAAAGAAGCTCTGCTTCTTTTACTTTCTTAGCAGTAAAGCGAATGTACTTCTTCTTAGCTTTTCCTCTGCCTTCTTTCGGACTTAATTGATTAACGGTATAGCTACCTGAAGAGGCTTCGATTTGCTTAAAATGAAATTTGCGCTTTCCTTCTTTTGAAAGGCATACCGAGGTTTCATCACCTTCATTACTAATCCCTTCACAGTAGAGAAAAGGAGTAAGAGAATTAAGGCGGGCATTGACTTCAACGCAGGCTTTTTGAGGATTACTAAATTCTTCAACTTTGGCGTTGGCAGAAAGAGTCATCATGCTTAGTACTAAGATAGTCATTAAGTTTTTCATTTATAGCTCCTGGCTAGTTGGGGTGGTGGTTGTCGTTCTAAGTTGAGAGCACCATAACTCAAAAAACAGGTAACACCAGTTTTTTAGATAAATTTTGTAACTTTTATACAGTCACCGCCAGATTATGTTATAATGCCTTTATGGCACAGCTGACTAAGCGTAAAAAGGGTGAAGTAACTAGGGATCGCATCACTCAGGCGGCGATTCGCCTATTCGTAAAACATGGCTTTGAGAAAACCAGCTTCCAAATGATCGCCACTAAATGCAAAATGAGCCAGCAGGGAGTTATGGGACATTTCCCTACTAAAGACCATCTCTTCCAAAGGGTCTTATTGCAGATAAAAGACAAGGTTTACGCCAAGATAAATGATTCCTTTGATATTTATGACAATGCCTACGAAAAGATTATTAAACACTTTAAAGCACAATTGGCGATTACCAGCGAAGATCCGGTCTTCATGCAAATTTACCTACTGTTCTATTATAAAGCCTCCTATATGCCAGTCTACCGTCAGGCCTATGACGAGACCTTGAAAGAAGTTCGAAAGCTCTATATGGGCTACCTACTGGCCGGAAAAAGAGAGGGTCTTTTCTTATTTGAAGAAGATGTCGAATTGGTGGCGGAGCGACTGCATAGCTTTTTTATGGGTAGCCTTATCAATTACACATCCTCTTCAGATTACCAAAAGAAGGAAAAAAGAATTTTGAAATTGTGGGAAAGTACTGTTCCTGTAATGACCGAGATGCCTTTTACTGCCGTTTAAAATCTTTAAAGTGTTTAATGGCGTCGGGAAAATCGTCATCGGCTAATTTACCGGGATGGTAACTCTCCATTACATGTTTCAAAACACTATCAGGCTCTGCATCCATTACATGGAAAATTTCACCAAATTCATCGGTATAAGTATTTTTCAATTTAAAGCCAAACTTCGAAAACATTCTCTTATGGAAAGGATCGACATAGATGACCATGGTATCGGCCTTTGAGCCCTTGGCCGAAGCCGCCAGCATTTGTATTACGTCAGGAGCCACCTCTTTATACTCGCGATCAACTGCCAGGCGAGTAAATTCAGCATAGATTTTTCCAGGCTCCCGCTTATAGCCAATTTTATCAACTACCTCTTTTAACTGGGCGGCACTTAAGCGAGGATTCTTATCTTTCGCCACCATCATGGCAATTTTTTCAAAGGGAAGTGCTTCTTCCGGAGAAGAGCTAATGACATAAGAGAAAGCGCCCTTAATTTTTGGTTTCTTAGTGCTGCTTACTTTAAGACCCTTATCACCAAACTTACCTACCAATCCTCCCTCCATAGTAAAAATTGTGACGGTGCGGTCCTTAAGCTCTGCGATACCCTCAACTAGTAATTCCAAAAAGCGGGGGTCAAGTTTAAAGCGCGCTGAATACTCCTTATGAAAGAAACTAAAATAGCTCTCCGTCAGGCCTTGTATATTTTCAGGAAGCGCTTCGGCCAAGTTGGGATTATTTAAATTCTTAAGCGGGAAGACTCCGATCTGAGTGCTATTATCAATATTTAGAAAGTGCCCGGCATGAGCATTGTCGGTAATCGAATCGGTATTGGCCAAAATATCTGAAAAGATTAGTTTCTGACGGTATTCAGGAAAGTCTGGCGGGTTTTTAAAAAAGAGCTGGTAGAAGCCTTGCTCTTTTTTTGAAGAGATGCCCATGCCCACCGTTTGGTTATGGTAGAAAAATTCTCGCCCTGGATGGACCACCCCTGCATGAATATTTTCAAAATCTACTACCCCTTGCTTTTGATAGGGAACTTTTATAATCGCTGACTGAGTCCACTCTTCAATTGTTCGAAGAGTTTTTTGTTCCTCAGAAAAATAACTAGTCTTAACTTTAGGAAGATTATTATTAACCAATGCCAAGTCACCTAAGGCATACTTTGACTCCTCTCCTGCTTTCAAAAGAAATCGCGGTTGATTGACAAAAGAATTGAGCGCTGCCCGATCCCAAAGTCCCTGCGAGGTACTCAGAAAAAAACGGTTGATCATCTTAGAGCAGGCCGAGGCTTTCTGCAGCAGTGCCAATTGGTCTTTAAGTCCAGCTGGCCGGCGCTTCCCGCTCCTCTGTGGCAGCACCAGCTTATCAAAGGCAAGCACCATTAAGAGCGGTAATAAAAATATCAAAAAAGCTCGAATCTTCACCCTTATTGATCGGCTTTAAGGACTCAGCTCCTTAATACCTGAGTTTTTTTGTTTATTACCAAACTATTCTTATAGGTTTTTATCTTCTATACTAACGCCATGGAAATTAACTTCATCTACCCACTCGTCGGAGGCCTGATTATAGGAGCTGCAAGCTCTCTATTGCAATTCGGACTGGGCAGAATCTCTGGCATAAGTGGAATTCTCGCCAACACCCCTTCCGCCACTTTGAAAAAAGATTATTGGAGAATATTTTTTTTAATGGGACTAATCTTTGGTGCTGCAATCTGCCTGTCGTTTAAACCTCAACTATTCTCCTATACTTTTGAGGCGCCAATAATAAGCTATATTCTATCGGGTCTTTTAGTAGGTTTCGGAACCCGACTCGGCTCCGGCTGCACTTCTGGCCATGGAGTCTGTGGAATTGCCAGGCTTAGTAAACGTAGCATCACTGCCACTCTCCTTTTTATTGGAGCAGGAATTGCTACGGTTACCTTAAAAGGATTTTTTCTGTGAAAAAAAATCTGATTGCATTACTTTCGGGTAGTATTTTTTCAATTGGGCTGGTCATTTCGGGTATGACCAACCCAAAAAAAGTAATAGGTTTTTTAGATATTTTTGGCGACTGGGATCCATCCCTTGTGTTCGTTATGGCGGGAGCTGTGGTATTTAATTTTATTTCTTTTCGCTTTATTTTCAAAAGAAAACCACTCTGTGATACCCAACATCAATTGCCCGCCAATTCATCCATCGACAAAAAATTAGTCATAGGTTCAATCATCTTTGGCATAGGATGGGGTTTGAGCGGAATTTGCCCAGGCCCTGGTATCGTTAATATAATAACTGCCAAATCTGAAATCTTTTACTTTATGACTAGTCTTTTTTTGGGAATCTTCCTCTTCAGCCTTTTTGATAAAAAGTCCGCTTAAATAATTTACAATTTCTCGGGGTCATAGTCATCGAGGTGGCCCTCTGAAGCCTCAAATTGGCGGCTAGAAGCTGCAGTAAAGTCATTCAGCGCCCGCTCATAGTTGTCATGGTGCTCTTTCTCAACCTTGGCCAAACCAGTGAAGATTTTCCCTAGCTTTTCAAGCTTGGCGATAAAGGCCTCGGCGTGTTCTTTGCACTCTACGATGCCCTCTTCAAATTCTTCAACCATCCAGTCTTCCATCCCCTCTTCCGAAGCGGTTCTGGCAAAGCCGGGATACATTTCAGTGTATTCATAATTTTCACCGGCGACCGCCATTTTTAGGCATTGCTCGGTGGTCAGACCTTTCATTGGGTAGAGATTTCTCAGGTGCCCCTCGGCGTGTTTGGTTTCGTGTTTAGCGGTCTCTTCGAAAAGTTGGGCGACCTCTTCATCACCATTCTTTCGCGCCACTTTAGCGAAATAGAGGTATTTCTGATAGGCCATACTCTCGCCAGCAAAGGCTGACTCAAGATTTTTCCAAGATTTTATTTCAGGTTTCTTACTCATATTGGACTCCTTAGCATTATTGCTCTGTCTAACTTTACGGCGTCATGAGATATAAATAAAATTGATAATTTTTATTAGTTAATAGACATAATCTATCATTATTCAGGTAAAAAAGTAGGAGGGTCGCTCCTCCCATAGATATTTCCCTAAATTTAGATCCTGTGAATAATACTAATATAGTAGGATATTTCTCTAGCTGGAGTTTTATTCCCAATATTGCGAATATGACCTTAGCGGTACACTTTAATAAGATAATCCAGCATTGAATTTTGTGAGAGGAAATCAGGATGAGTTCAAAATTATTTTATCAACTATTTATCCTATTGTTTTTATTAATCAATACTCCTCTATTAAAGGCCAGTTCACTACCTGACAATTATGAAGGGTTAAAAGGCTGTGAAAAACAAGAATTACTTTGGTCAAAAATAAATTCTTCAGTCCATAAAAAACTTCCAAAATTTAAAAATTTTGGGCTTCCTCAGCTCTTGGCGATGGTGGTCCAGAAAATGACTACTAAGGTGGCGACTGTTTCAGACGTCGCCCCCAAGGGCTGGAAGAAACACCTTCACCGTCGTGGGGTTGTCGCCAAGGTAAAATTTGTCTCCAACGGTAAGCATAGCTATAGCGGCATCTTTAAGGGTGCAGACTGCGCCCTACTTAGACTCTCCCTAACTTTTAAACCGACCAAGAAAAGAGGTTTTGCCCCGGGACTTGCCCTCAAAGTTCTCAGAGACAGCGTTCCAAGCGGAAATGTTTCGGCCCTCTACACCCTTGATGGTCAAGCACAAGACTTCAACTTCTTCCAACACGAGCTCTCAAATATTGTTCCTATTGGCTCATCGCTGGGCCAGAAAGTTGTCCACAATATTTTTGAGAGAGTGACCGACTATCCAGAGCAACTACAAGTAAGTGAAATGGCGAGCATTAATTCTGCTGGAAAAAAAGCAGCAAAAAATAATTCTCCGGTACAGGTTTTCTTCGTTCCTAATTCAAGTTTTAAAGGTAAGTTGAGTTCAAAGAAGCACGATATGCGAGATGACCTTATGGGAGTTCAAGAAGGGGTAGCTGTCTATAAAGTATTTGCAGTCCCAGCAGCTGAAAAAGCTTACGACTATTATAAGTATTCACTTGAAGTTAGAAAAAAATTCTTAGAAAGTGCCATCCCACTAGGTGAGATCGTCACTACTTCTAAATTCTTGGCCTCGGAGTTTGGAGATACTAAAATATTCTTTAAGCATCAGAAACGATAAGTTACCTTCTCGCCATACTTAGGTCTTAAGACCTTTACCTTGGGCAACCGACTTTTCATTGTTCGATTGAATTCTTGCATATCTGAACGCGAACGCACCACTATTCCCTTTTTTAAAGCAGAGAACATATCGTCATAATGAACCGGAATAACAATTTCTGCTTGATAAGGCAGTAATACCTTCTCGATTAGGTCCTCGGTGCTTTTTCTATTGGCGGTACCCTGGATCACAATATTCGCCTTCGGTTTTTTAAGGGGAGATTGGATAGCGGTAGCAAATCCAGCTGGGTGGTAAAGGATAGTCCCATCGGGGTGGGTGATCATATAGCTAAAACTCTCACCTACCGTGTATTGATAGAGCGCGGCTGGCGATTCAAGAGGAGCCTCTATTTTACCTGCCAAGAAAAGAATATTAAAAAGATGAGGGGGGTGTGTGGCCTCTAGGATTCGAATTTTAAAGGCCCCGATTGTCAGCAATTGATTAAATGATACCTGTTGCATTTTCTCACTAGCGACCTTGCCACCTTTGGCAATATTGAGGGCTGATTGGGAACCATAAATTTTAGCACCTGTTTGGCGCTGGACTTCAACTAAGTCCATGGCATGATCGTAGTGAGTATGACTGGGGAGAATGGCGACCATTTTGTCGGCGTCAACTTTGGCCAACCACTTCTCGATTAGCTTCTTGTCGGATTTTACTTTTTGAAGACTTATGAAATCCCAAAGAGAAGGCCTGGTTATAAACGGGTCAAATAGAAGCGAGGTTTTGCCATCAGAGACCACAATGCAAGTGGTTCCCAGCCAGGTGATACTAAAGGCGTAGCAATTTATGCTAAGAAGAAAAAGAATTGCACTTATAAAGAACTTCAAACAGCCTCAACAAAAAAAAGGACCAGCTTAAACTGGTCCTCTATTATAAGTTAATTTGTAAATGCTGGCTATTTTGTGACTTTTTTCTCACCTTCACCATTATCAGGATGCTCGTAGTACATTAGAAAGTCTGTTGGATTCTCTGAGTCAACCATGATCAGCTCAACCACATCTTGGTTAAGTGATTTAGTGGCGTCAAAGATATCTACGAAGACTCCAAGTCGATTTTCTACATGCTCACGGCCTTTGCTATTGCTATCATTGGCAGTGAAGATAAAGATCCCATTAGCAGGTTCAGTAACTGTATACTTACCTTCAATTTCTGCTGACTTTTTATTAGTAAAGCGACGGGCCTTTCCTCTTTTAGTGATGAAGTTACTTTTCTCAATCTTAAAGTCTGCTTCTAATTTACCTTCAGATTTCGAAAGATTCAAAATATTATGCTTCTTGTCGTTGTAAGCTCTTAGATAAGGACCTGTTAGGTAACTCATTCTCCAGGTCGACTCAAGCTTCATTTTATTGTAAACAAAGTTTGCAAGGTTATACTGAATACCAAATTTAGATTCTTTCTTTCTTTGCTTGGCCTCTTTCTTAGTTTCAGTCTTTGGGATGATTGGGAAAAAGACATCTACATCATGACCTTTTCTAGTGGTGTACTTTGTCATTCTAGCACCAGATAACGGGTGAACTAAGTCATTGCGTTTTGAAAGATGTAAAACACTTGGGTCGTCACTTTTATCTGAAACAAGTTGGCCACCCTCAGCTTTAAGAAGCTGCATTTCATAAGTTCCACTATCTGTACGTGGTGTAACTTTATAGACGCTCACTTTTGCTGCAATTCTTTTAAGAAATCCAAAGATCCATTGTATGGCGGGTAATTTATTTGATCCAATATAAGGAGCTGCCATTCTTCTTAGGTCGGTATACTCAAGCACGATGGCGTGGTAGCTATCGGTCTCTCCTTCGATCTTATTAAAGTACGCTCGAACCGCACGGTATTTCATTTGCCATTTCTCACGCTTACCATCGTACTTTGGCTTCATTTGCCAATTCCAATAATAGCGAGCGACACCGAGTTGGGTCCCACTTAGAGATCCTTCCTCAACGGAGCTTGCGACGCTTCTTTGGCGTTCCTCTTGATTTATGCTTGTACAACCCATCAAGGCCATGGCCGTAATGAACGCTAAGATTTTAAAAAATTTCACTCGTGGCTCCTATTTAATTTTAAAAAGTATAAAAAAAAGGCCGAGCTAGTTTCAGCCGGGCCTTTTTTTCTGCATTACTTGTATTTGAAAATTCTCCAGGGGAATAGAAAATTTTCATATCCTTGGGGGGATCGTAATTTCTTATTCGGCTTTCTTTTCTGTTCTTTCAGACTCTTTCTTCTCTTCGCCTGATTCAATTTTTGCGGCCTTTGATTTACGAGCTTGTTCGCTTAGTAAGTCACCACAGTCATCAGTTTTTTTCTCTACGGCGTACAGTGGTGAAACCAGTGCAAAGGCCAATAGTACTAAAATGAGCTTTTTCATTTTCTCTCCTTCGATTCATTATCGTTTTGCTAAGTATGTTGCGAAGAACGTGCCAAAGTCGGATATATGAAATTGAGGAGTTAGGAGGATTGCCGAGGCCAAAAATCGGTCTTTTCTAGACACTGTCTAAAAATAAGACGATTTCAGCCAAACCATTTAAGCAGGGTTCGAATAATGGGTAACTTACCGATATAAGGAGGGTAACGAAGGGCCAAATCCAGCCAGGTAGAGCGCACCATAATCGCCTTACGGTGGGAGAAGGTCTCATAAGACGCTAGCCCGTGATAGGCCCCCATACCGCTCTCACCCACCCCTCCGAAGGGCAGGCAGTCATTTGAAAGCTGAACAATGGTGTCGTTGATACACATGCCACCAGAAGAGATTTCGCGCTCAAAGCGCCCCTGTAGCTCGCGGTCGCTAGTGAAGAGGTAGGCGGCGAGAGGCTTATCGCCGTTCTTTATATGCTCTAGCGCCTGGCCAAAATTCTCCATCTCAAGGATCGGCAGCAGGGGTCCAAAAATCTCCCCCTTCATAATTTCAGAGTCTTTATCGGCTTCGATCAGAGTGGGGGCGATGTAATTTTCAGCTGCCTCAGTCTGGCCGCCAAAGAGCACTTGCTCGGCGCTGAAAAGCGAGGTCAGTCGCTTGTAATGGTTGCCATTGATGACCCGGCCATAATCCTGACTGGTAGCGGGGTTCTCGCCATAGTACTCACCAATAGTTTTTTTGATTTTTTCCAGCAGTGGTTCTTTCAAGTCCTTTTGAACAATCAGGTAGTCGGGGGCGACACAAGTCTGACCGTTATTAAAAAATTTACCCCAGACAATTCGCCTGGCAGAGACCTCGAGATCTCCCTCTCCAAAGACTAGACAGGGACTCTTGCCTCCCAATTCCAAGGTCACCGGAACCAGATTTTTAGCGGCTGCCGCCATGACGATTCTGCCTACCGTGCCATTGCCGGTGTAGAAGATATAGTCAAAATGCAGCTCTAAAAGGGCGCTTGTTTGAGGGATGCCACCTTCAACTATAGCCACTTCCATAGGGTCGAAGGCGTCTTCGATCATAGCGGTTATTGCCTGGGAGGTATTACCGGATATTTCAGAGGGTTTTATAATGGCGGTATTCCCCGCGGCGATGGCCCCTACCAGAGGGGAAATGACCAATTGAAAGGGATAATTCCAAGGGCCTATTATCAGCACCGAGCCCAAGGGCTCACTTTGAATTTTTGAATGACCGGGAAAATGTAATAGAGGGTGGCGGACTCTTTT